>DATCZX010000027.1:0-3861 GCA_036525695.1 Gammaproteobacteria bacterium
GAGATCGACGCGCGCTACTGCACCGAGCTGATCGTGCGCGGCTGCCGCCTCGACGCGACGGCGCTGCGCCGGCGCTTCTCCGGTCACGGCAGTTCGCTGCTGGTGGCGACCACCGGCGAGGTGTTCAAGCTGCACATCCACACCGACCACCCGGACGAGGTGATCCGCCTGGCCGAGCGGCTCGGCGCGCTCGAGGAGCGCAAGGTCGACGACATGCTGCGCCAGCGCGACGAGCGCGGGCAGCTGGTCGCCCCGCTGCAGCCGCTGGCCGAGCAGCCGCCGACGGTGGCCGTGGTGTGCGACTCGACCGCGGACCTCGGTGCCGACGAGCGCGCCGCGCTGGGCATCGAGATGGTGCCGCTGCAGGTGCTGTTCGGCGATACCGTCTACCGCGACCAGGTCGATCTCGACACGCCGTCGTTCTACCGCGAGCTGACCGGCAACCCGCACCACCCGACCACCAGCCAGCCGCCGCCGCGCGCCTTCGTCGAGGCGTTCGACCGGATCCGCGGCGACCGCGAGGTGCTGGTGGTGACGCTGAGCGAGACGCTCTCGGGCACCGCCAAGTCGGCGCGCAGCGCGACCCGGCTGGTGGACCACCCGCGGGTCGAGGTGTTCGACAGCCGCTCGGCCAGCCTCGGCCTCGGCCTGCTCGCGCGCAACGCCGCGCGGCTCGCCGCGCGCGGCGCCGACATGGCCACGCTGCTGCACTGGCTCGAGCGCTGGCGCGCCGACTCCGGCCTGGTGGTCACGCTGGCCACGCTCGAGTACCTGCGCCGCGGCGGGCGCATCAGCGGCGCCCGCTCGCTGCTCGGCTCGCTGCTCGGGGTGCGCCCGCTGCTGACCCTGGAGGACGGCGCGGTGGTGCCGCTGGGCAAGGCGCGCGGGGCGGAGGAGGCACGCCGCCAGGTCGAGTCGGCGCTGGCCGCGGTGCTGCCGGCCGGCTCCCGCGTGCGCCTGGGGCTGATCAGCATCGGCGACGACCACCTCGCCGACGCCACCGCCGCGTGGCTGGCCGAGCGCTGCGAGGTGGTCGAGACGGTGCGCGGGGTGCCCACCGGGGTGATCGGCGCGCACGTCGGCCCGGGTGCCTGGGGGGTGTTCTACCAGCGCGTCGGCGACGACGACCCGCTGCTCGACTGACACCCCGCCCGCGCCCGCGTGGTACCCTGCCGCGCACCCCAGCGGAGACCCCTGCATGGCCGTCCACGTCGTCGACCACCCGCTCGTCCGGCACAAGCTGGGCCTGCTGCGCCGGCATGACCTGAGCACCAAGAGCTTCCGCGAGATCGCCTCCGAGATCGCCACCCTGCTGACCTACGAGGCGACCAAGGACCTCGCCACCGAGCGGGTCACCATCGACGGCTGGGCCGGGCCGGTCGAGGTCGAGCAGATCCGCGGCAAGAAGATCACCGTGGTGCCGATCCTGCGCGCCGGGCTGGGCATGATGGACGGGGTGCTGAACCTGATCCCGAGCGCGCGGGTCAGCGTGATCGGCCTCTACCGCAACGAGGCGACCCTCGAGCCGGTCAAGTACTACGCCAAGATCGCCGGCAGCGTCGAGGAGCGCACCGCGCTGATCCTCGACCCGATGCTGGCCACCGGCGGCACGCTGGTCGCGACCATCGACATGCTCAAGGCGGCCGGCTGCCCCGAGGTGCGCGGCATCTTCCTGGTCGCGGCACCCGAGGGGCTGGCGCGGCTGCAGCGGGCGCACCCCGACGTGGAGCTGTTCGTCGCCGCGGTCGACGACAAGCTCAACGACGTCGGCTACATCCTGCCCGGCCTCGGCGACGCCGGGGACCGCATCTTCGGCACGCGCTAGGGCCGCGTGCGCTGCAGCTCCCGGGGCCCGCCCGGGACACGGCCACCCGCCGCGGGGCACGGACGCCCCGGAAACCCAGACCACACGAACGAGGTGCACGCATGTCCGAGTCGACCGTCGAGAAGGTGGCCCACGAGAGCGACTACCACTTCCACCCGGCCGAGGCGCTGCTCGGCGCGCAGATGCTGTTCGTCGCCTTCGGCGCGCTGGTGCTGGTGCCGCTGCTGACCGGGTTCGACGCGAACGTCGCGCTGTTCACCGCCGGCGCCGGCACGCTGCTGTTCCAGGTGATCACGCGCGGCCAGGTGCCGGTGTTCCTGGCCTCGTCGTTCGCCTTCATCCCGGCGATGATCTACGGCGCGCAGACCTGGGGCATCCCGCAGACCCTCTCCGGCCTCGCCGCGGCCGGGTTGCTCTACGTCGTGCTGAGCCAGGTCGTGCGCTGGCGCGGGGTCGACGTGCTCCACCGCATCCTGCCGCCGATCGTCACCGGCCCGGTGATCATGGTGATCGGCCTGATGCTGGCCGGCGTCGGGGCCAACCTGGCGATGGGCAGGACCGGCGACGGCGCCGCCGAGCTGGTGCCCTACGGCACCGCGCTGAGCGTCGCCGGGGTCTCGCTGCTGACCACCATCCTGGTCGCGCTGCGCGGCGGCGGGCTGCTGCGCCTGGTGCCGATCCTGGTCGGCGTCGCGGTCGGCTACGTGCTGTCGCTGTTCCTCGGCCTGGTCGACTTCGCCCCGGTGCGCGAGGCGCCGTGGTTCGCCATGCCGGCCTTCGTCGCGCCGGAGTGGAACTGGGCCGCGGTGCTGTTCATCCTGCCGGTGGCGATCGCGCCGGCGATCGAGCACTTCGGCGACGTGCTGGCGATCGGCTCGGTCACCGGGCGCGACTACCTCGAGCGGCCCGGCATCCACCGCACGATGCTCGGCGACGGCCTCGCCACCTCGCTCGCCGCGCTGTTCGGCGGCCCGCCCAACACCACCTACTCCGAGGTCACCGGGGCGGTCGCGCTGACCAAGACCTTCAACCCGGCGGTGATGACCTGGGCGGCGCTGTTCGCGATCGCGCTGGCCTTCGTCGCCAAGGTCGGCGCGCTGCTCTCCACGCTGCCGACCCCGGTGATGGGCGGCATCCTGGTGCTGCTGTTCGGCGCGATCACCGTGGTCGGCATCAACACGCTGGTGCGCGCCGGCACCGACCTGATGCAGCCGCGCAACCTGGTGATCGTCGCGCTGGTGCTGGTCAGCGGCGTCGGCGGGCTGAGCCTCGGCGGCGAGCAGTTCGCGATGAGCGGCATCGGCCTGGCCGGCGTGCTCGGGGTGGTCGCGAACCTGGTGCTGCCGCGGCAGCGCGACGCGGCGAGCTGAGTCCCGGCACGGGGCGGGCGCGGGCGCGCCCGGCGGAGGCGGGTGATGGCGGACGGGGCAGCGACGGCGACCCTGCTATTCCTGGCGCTGGTGTTGGCCGTCCACTGGACGCTGGCGTGGCTTGCGCGCCGCACCGTGCGCGGCGCCGGCGCCACCCTGGTGACCGACCACCTGGTGCACTGGCGCTACCCGCCCGGCGCCTGGCAGCGCCACTGCGGGCGGCAGCGCCGCGAGCTCTGGTTCGGTCTGCTGCGCCCGGCGCTCCGCTACCTGCTGCCGCTGCTGGTGCTGGCCGGCGGCATCGGCTTGGCAGCGGTGCTGCGCGCTGGCATCGCCCCGCTGCTTGCGCTGCTGCTCGCCGTCCTGATCTTCGTGCTGGTCGCCAACCTGCTGGTCGGCCCGCTGCTGCGTGGCTACCTGGCGCTGTCGCGCCGCTGCCACCTCGACTACGAGCTCTACCTGGGCGCCGACGGCGCGCTCGAGGTCTGGTATGACGCGGCCGGCGTGCGCGCCACCGAGGTGCACCCGTTCACCGCCGGCGGCTCGCGCGTCGAGGGCGCGGAGGCGCACGGCGTAGATCCGGCCGTGCTGGTCATCCGCCTGGTGAAACCGCTGGCCTACGGCTTCCAGCACAGCGAGGAGTGCTTCCTGGTTCCCGACGGGCGC
>DATCZX010000028.1:0-4471 GCA_036525695.1 Gammaproteobacteria bacterium
CTGGCCGAGTCGATCCGCATGCACCCGGACCAGCAGACCCTGCTCGGCATGCTCGAGGGTGCCGGGCTGGAGCACTGCGAGTACTTCAACCTCGCCGGCGGCATCGTCGCAGTGCACCGCGGCTTCAAGCCGTGAACGCGCGCCGCCGCCACGCCGGGGGCTGAGGCGTGCTGCGCCCGTCCGAGGCCTGGCGGCTGGTGCACATCAGCTGGGTGCTGCTGCGCTACGGCCTCGACGAGATCATCCTCGCCACCCACCTGTTCCGGCCGCTGCGCTTCCTGCAGTACCTGACCCCGTGGTACTGGCTGCGCGGCGACCTCGGCCCGCGCGCGGTGCGCCTGCGCCTGGCGCTGGAGGCGCTCGGGCCGATCTTCGTCAAGTTCGGCCAGACGCTGTCGACCCGGCGCGACCTGCTGCCCGACGACATCGCGATCGAGCTGGCCAAGCTGCAGGACCGGGTGCCGCCGTTCCCCGGGGCGGCCGCGCGCGCCTGCGTCGAGAAGGCGCTGAGGCGACCGACCGGCGAGCTGTTCGCCGGCTTCGACGAGACCGCGCTGGCCTCGGCCTCGATCGCCCAGGTGCACGCGGCCGAGCTGCACGACGGCCGCCGCGTGGTGGTCAAGGTGCTGCGCCCCGGCATCGAGCGCACCATCCGCAAGGACGTCGGCCTGCTCAAGCTGGTCGCCGACCTCGCCGAGCGCTACTGGAAGGACGCCCGCCGGCTGCGCGCCCGCGACGTCGTCGCCGAGTACGAGCGGATCATCTTCGACGAGCTCGACCTGCTGCGCGAGGCGGCCAACGCCTCGCAGCTGCGCCGCGCCTTCGACGGCAGCGAACTGCTCTACGTGCCCGAGGTGCACTGGCCGCTGACCCGCGCCAACGTGATGGTGATGGAGCGCATCGGCGGCTTCCCGGTCAGCGACATCGCGGCGATGCGCGCCGCCGGCATCGACCTGCGGCGGGTCGCCGAGCGCGGCGTCGAGATCTTCTTCACCCAGGTGTTCCGCGACAGCTTCTTCCACGCCGACATGCACCCGGGCAACATCTTCGTGACCCCGGAGGGCAGCTACATCGCCGTCGACTTCGGCATCATGGGCACGCTGAGCCCGACCGACCAGCGCTACCTGGCGGAGAACTTCCTGGCCTTCTTCCAGCGCGACTACCGGCGCGTCGCCGAGCTGCACGTCGAGTCCGGCTGGGTCCCCGAGGGCACCCGCGTCGACGCCTTCGAGTCGGCCATCCGCACCGTCTGCGAGCCGATCTTCGAGCGCCCGCTGAAGGAGATCTCGTTCGGCTTCCTGCTGCTGCGGCTGTTCCAGACCGCGCGCCGCTTCAACATGGAGGTGCAGCCGCAGCTGGTGCTGCTGCAGAAGACGCTGCTGAACATCGAGGGGCTCGGCCGCCAGCTCTACCCGGAACTCGACCTGTGGCAGACCGCCAAGCCGTTCCTCGAGCGCTGGATGAGCGAGCAGATGGGCGCCCGCGCGCTGTGGCGGCAGCTCAAGGCCAACGCCCCGCGCTGGGCGGAGAAGCTGCCGGAGCTGCCCGACGTGCTCTACCGCGCCGCGCAGCGGCTCGAGGCGCTGCCGGCCGAGCACCGCGCCGAGCGCCACGAACTCGAGCGGCTGCGCCGCGAGCTGCGCCGCAACCGGCGCCAGGCGCGGCTGCTGGTCAGCGGCCTCGGCCTGCTCGGCGCCGGCCTCGCGGCCTACGTCTGGGGTGGAGGGACGGCGGGTGGCGAGCTGCCACCGCTGGCCTGGCTGCTCGGCGGCGGCGGGCTCGCGCTGTTCGCCTACGCCTGGGTCGACGACCGCGCCGACTGACGCGGCCGCCGCCCGCGCGGCTCAGTTGACCGGGCTGACGCTGCCGACGAAGACGATCTGCTCGAAGGTCCGGTTCAGCGAGTTGCTGGTGAAGTTGCTCATCGTCATGCCGCCCTGCCAGGTGACGCTGTCGCCGACCTTGACCGGGGCCGACGAGGCGGCGAACCACTGGCGCCCGCCGGCGGTGTCGATCTCCATGAAGCTGTAGCCGCCGGACTGGGTCAGCGAGACCACCTGGCCGCGGTTGCCGCTGCCGCCCTGCGGGGCCGCCGGGGCGCGTTGCGCGGCGTCACCGAACCAGTTGCCGCCGGCGGGGGTCGGCGGGTGCCCTGGCGGCATCCCCCCGGCGGCGGCCACCGGGGCGCCGCCCGCGGCCTGCACCGAGGAGACGAACAGCAGCTCGTCGAAGGTCCGCCCGAGCGCCTTGCTGGTGAAGTTGCGCATCACCGCGCCCTGGCTCCACTGCACCGCGTCGCCGACCTTCAGCTGCACCGGGCTGCTGGCCAGCCACTGCCGCTTGCCGTTGCTGTCGACCTCGAGGTAGGTGTAGCCGCCGGCCTGCTCGACCGCGGTCACGGTGCCGGCGTTGGCCGCGGTGATCGCGCTGGCGTGGCCGGGGGCGGGCGCTTGTCCGGCCATCGGCGGGTGCCCCGGGGGGGGCACCGGGGCGCTTGCCGGGGGTGCGGCCGGGGCGGGCGCGGCGGCCTGCTGCTGCGGCGCTGCCGGCGGTGCCTGCTCCGAGCAGGCGGCGAGCAGGACGGCAAGGAACAGCGCCAGCGGCGCGGCGAGCGAGCGTGGGGTCACGGCGTAGCTCCAGGGTCGGGTAGGTCTGCGGCGCATGATACCAGCGGCACCGGTCACCAGCGCAGGATCATCCAGTGCGGCACCATCACCCCCGGGTCGAGCTCGCCGCGGCGGCTCTCCAGCGTACCGTCACCGTCCATGTCGAGCAGGTAGTACGGGGCGCCCTGGGCCGGCACCACCTTGACCATGTAGAGCGCGCCGTTGAGGCGGTACTCGTACACCGTCTCGGTCTCGCGCTGGATGATGGTGACGTCGGGCTCGAGCACCTCGCCGCTCTTCACCGGCGGCGGGCTGTCCGGCGCGGCGCCGGGGAGTGCCTGGGTCCCGGCGGGCTGCTGGGCGTGGAGCGGCAGGGCCAGAAGCAGGCCGGCGAGCAGGGTCGGGATGCGCATGGTCTCTTCCTTGGGTCAGGCGGCGGTGGCGGCGCGGCGGCTACAGTTCGAGCAGGATCTCCCGCTCCTCGGCCGAGGGCTCGAAGCCACGGTGCGCGTAGTGCGCGAAGATAGCATCGACGACCTCCTCGGGCTTGTCCAGCACGCGCAGCAGCTCGAGGTCGGCGGCGTCGATCGTCCCCTCGGCCACCAGCGTGGTGCGGAACCACTGCAGCAGCCCCTCCCAGAACGGCGCGTGCACCAGGATGATCGGGATGCGCCGGCTCTTGCCGGTCTGCACCAGCGTGAGGATCTCGGCCAGCTCGTCGAGGGTGCCGAAGCCGCCCGGGAGCACCACGTAGGCCGAGGCGTACTTGACGAACATGACCTTGCGCGAGAAGAAGTGGCGGAACTGCAGCGAGACGTCCTGGTACGGGTTGCCGGCCTGCTCCCGGGGCAGCACGATGTTCAGGCCGATGCTCGGCGACTTGCCGGCGAAGGCGCCCTTGTTGGCCGCCTCCATGATCCCCGGGCCGCCGCCCGAGACCACCGAGAAGCCGGCGTCGGAGAGGGCCCGCGCGATCGCCTCGGCGAGGGCGTAGTAGGGGTGCTCGGGGGCGGTGCGCGCGGAGCCGAAGATGCTCACCGACGGGCGGATCCGCGCCAGCCGCTCGAAGCCCTCGACGAACTCCGCCATGATCTGGAAGATCTTCCACGACTCGCGGGTCTGCTGGCTGTCGTCGGCCGCCAGCATGGCCGGGTGGTCGAGTCTCGCGTCGCGGCGCATCGCGTGGTCCCCGGGTGACGCCGCCGGAGGCGTGGCGGCGTGCTCCAGTATACTGGCGGCACCCCGCCGCAGCCCGCCAGCACCATGCCCGAAACCAAGCGCCCACCGCTCGTCCTGGTCGACGGCTCGTCGTACCTGTACCGCGCCTTCCACGCGCTGCCGCCGCTGACCAACTCGCGCGGCGAGCCGACCGGCGCGGTCTACGGCGTGGTCAACATGCTGCGCCGGCTGCTCGAGGAGTACCGCCCGCAGCAGGTCGCGGTGGTCTTCGACGCGCGCGGCCGGACCTTCCGCGACGACCTCTACGCCGCGTACAAGGCCAACCGGCCGTCGATGCCCGACGAGCTGGCGGCGCAGGTCGAGCCGCTGCACGCGATCGTCCGCGCGCTCGGCCTGCCGCTGCTGCAGGTGCCGGGGGTCGAGGCCGATGACGTGATCGGCACGCTGGCCACGCAGGCCAGCGCCGCCGGCATCGACACGCTGATCTCGACCGGCGACAAGGACCTCGCGCAGCTGGTCGACCGCCACGTCACGCTGGTCAACACGATGACCGCCACGACCCTCGACCCGGCCGGCGTCGCGGCCAAGTTCGGCGTGCCGCCGGAGCGCATCCCCGAATACCTGGCCCTGGTGGGCGACAAGTCCGACGGCATTCCGGGCCTACCCGGCTTCGGCCCCAAGGCCGC
>DATCZX010000029.1:0-9304 GCA_036525695.1 Gammaproteobacteria bacterium
ATTCGCCTGGAGGTCACCGACGCAGCCTACGTGGTTGAATTGGACGATTCGGATCACCCGCTCGAGATTCCTAGCGCCAACAACGGGAACAACCCGCTGAAGCTCGTCAGCGGTTTCACCGTGGCCGCCGGCGGGCTGAGCGATTTCACCATCGACTTCGACCTGCGCAAGGCCGTGGTCAAGCCGAGTTGTGCCCAGTGCGATTACAAGCTGCGACCGGCGCTACGGTTGGTGAACAACCTCGAGGTCGGCTCCATCGCCGGCGAGGTCGACCCGAGCCTGGCTCCGGAAGGAGTCGAGATCACCGACTGCGCAGTCTACGTCTACGAAGGTCACGACGTCGCCGGTGACGACTACGGCAGTGCTACCGAACCGCTCACCAGTTCCGCCGTGGTCCAGGCGACCAACCAACTCGGCGAGCCGCTAGCCCCCGAGATGTTCGAGTATACCGTCGGCTACCTTGCCGCCGTACGTGAAGGCGTGGAGGGCTCTGGTCTCTATACCGTGGCCCTGACCTGCATCGAGGACGACCCCGAGAATGACGACGACCTGCTGCCGATCGAGTCCGCCAATGCAATCGTGCAGCCGAAGGATGAAACGCCGCTAGGCTTCCCGCAGCGTTGATCCGATGACAGCCGAACCCGGGAACGCTCAACCGCTCTCGGGTTCTCGCCAGGTACAGGCGTCGAAGTGACCCAGCCTGGCTCAACCTGCCCCACCTGCAACCTCAAGGCTAAGGGTTCAATGACTTTGAAATAATCGAGGTTGAAGAAATGGTGCCTAGCCACCTTCGACGGCCGCCGCCTCCTCTCCGCCGGGTATCACAGCCTGTATTCACCTAGATGGAATTCTCGACCCGACCACCTTGAAATCCGCGACAGGTCGACTCTCAAACATGGGTTTCCACCAATGAGCCCCCCTTGGGGCGCCCGAAAAGGAGATGGTGAGGGCCGTACCTCTCCATACTTCACGAGTCATTGAATTTATGGTGGGCCGTGCAGGATTCGAACCTGCGACCAACTGATTAAAAGTCAGCTGCTCTACCAACTGAGCTAACGGCCCGTGGGTGGAGCCGGGATGATACCGGAGCCTGCGCGGGCGGGGAAACCGCGCTCAGACGGCCTCGAGGCGGCGCAGTCCCTTCGGCAGCAGGCGCAGGTCGACCAGCGAGGTCAGCAGCGCGGCGACGAAGCCGGCCTCTTCCTCGTAGACCAGCTTGTAGTACTGCACCTTCAGCGCCAGCGCGCAGCCGAGCATGATCGACACCAGCGCCAGCACCGAGCCGAGCGCCAGCGTCGAGCTGCCGGTGATCCCCTGGCCGATCGAGCAGCCCATGCTGAGCACGCCGCCGATGCCCATCAGCAGGCCGCCGATGACGTGGTAGACGAAGTCGCGCAGGTCGACGAACCACTCGAAGCGGAAGGTGCGGCTCAGCAGCGAGTTGACCAGCGAGCCGAGGATGACGCCGAGCACGATCACCATGCCGAGCGTGATCAGCGCGGCGTCGAAGCCGGAGAGCAGGTAGTTGAACGCCTGGCCGGACGGCGAGATGAAGGTCATCGACTGGGCGCCGACGGCCAGCGGGCGCACGTCGAGCCACTCGACCTCGTTGAGCCAGGCCTGGCCGAGTTCGCCGGCGGTGACGTACCACAACGCGGCCACGCAGGTGCCGACGGCGATGCCGCCGAGCAGGTTGTCGAAGCTGGTGCGCAGCGTCCGCTGGCGGAAGGCGAAGGTAAGCAGGGCGCCTCCGAGCACCAGTCCGGCTACGACCTGGCCGGTCTCGGCCTCGGCACCGACGGCGGCGGCCGCCAGCGAGCCGACATCCTGGCTGGCGACGCCGTAGTCGGCGAAGTTGATCGCCAGCGGGTTCATCCACTGCAGGAACGCGAGGTAGCCGAAGTTGGTGAACATCATCACGTAGGAGCCGAGGCCGATCATCGCCAGCACGAAGATCGACTTCAGGTTGCCGCCGCCGAGGCGCACCACGGTCTTGTTGCCGCAGCCGCTGCCGAGCGTCATGCCGATGCCGAACAGCAGCCCGCCGACGATGTAGCGCGGCCAGACGAACATCGGTACCCGGTAGGGCGGCTGCGAGGTGTCGTTGCCGGTGGTCAGGCTCATGTCGACGAGCCCGCCGGCGGTCATCGCGGCGACGCCGACGGTGGCGATGCCGATGGCCAGGAACCACGAGCCCAGGCGGCCGCCGTCGTTCATGTTGATCAGGTCGGAGACGCCGCCCATGGTGCAGAAGCCGGAGCGCTGGACCAGCGCGCCCATGACCAGCGCGATGGCGAAGCTGGCCCACATGACTTTCGCGGCAATGGTCAGTTCCACGTCGCCCTCTCCTCCCGTTGATGCGCGCCCATGCCTCGCCGGCTGGGCGCATCTGTTTGCCCGGCATCATCCCGCAAGGGCGGGACGGGCTGAATAACGCTTATGGGATAGGACCCCCCGCGTGGCGGGTCGGGTCGGCCACGCCGGCCGCGGCGAAACCCTCGCGGCGCAGCCGGCAGGCGTCGCAGCGCCCGCAGGCGCGCCCCGCCTCGTCGGCGGCGTAGCAGGAGACGGTCAGCGCGTAGTCGACGCCGAGGCGGCGGCCGGCGCGGATGATCTCCGCCTTCGGCAGGTCGATCAGCGGGGTGTGCACGCGGAAGCGCTCGCCCTCGACCCCGGCCCGGGTGGCCAGGTTGGCGAGCCGTTCGAAGGCGGCGATGAACTCGGGGCGGCAGTCCGGGTAGCCGGAGTAGTCGACCGCGTTGACGCCGATGAACAGGTCGCGGGCGCCGAGCACCTCGGCCCAGCCCAGGGCGATGGCCAGGAACACGGTGTTGCGCGCCGGCACGTAGGTGACCGGGATGCCGGCAGTTGCCTGCTCCGGCACCGGGATGGCCGCGTCGGTCAACGCCGAGCCGCCGATCGCGCCGAGGTCCAGCCGCACCACCTTGTGCTCGGTGGCGCCGAGGGTCCCGGCGAGCCGTGCGGCGGCATCCAGCTCGGCGTCGTGGCGCTGGCCGTAGGCGAAGCTGATCGCCCGGCAGTCGTAGCCCTGCTCGCGCGCCAGCGCCAGCGTGGTGGCCGAGTCGAGGCCGCCGGAGAGCAGCACCACCGCCAGCGGGGCGAGCCGGTCAGCGGCCACGCGCGTCGCCCCAGAGCAGCTTGTGCAGTTGCAGCTGGAAGCGCACCTCCAGCCGGTCGTCGAGGATCCACTGCGCCAGCGCCGCCGGTTCCAGCTCCCCGTGCACCGGGGCGAACAGCAGCTCGCAGCGGGCCGCGAGGTCGTGCTCGGCGAGCAGCGCCCGCGCCCAGTCGTAGTCGGCGCGGTCGGCGAGGACGAACTTGAGCTGGTCGCTGGCACGCAGGCAGGCCAGGTTCTCCAGCCGGTTGCGCGCCTGCTCGCCGGACCCCGGTGCCTTCAGGTCCATCACCCGCGTCACGCGCGGGTCGACGCCGCACAGGTCGAGCGCGCCGCTGGTCTCGAGCGAGACCTCGTGACCGGCATCGCACAGTGCCGCGAGCAGCGCCGGGCAGTCGCGCTGGGCCAGCGGCTCGCCCCCGGTCACGGTGACATGATGGATGCCGAATGCCCCCACTTCGGCGACGATGGCGTCCATATCACGCATCTCGCCGCCGCTGAAGGCGTACTCGGTATCGCACCAGCGGCAGCGCAGCGGGCACCCGGTCAGGCGCACGAACACGGTCGGCAGGCCGACCGTGCGCGACTCGCCCTGCAGCGAGCAGAAGATCTCGGTGACCCGCAGGCGTGCCATCGGTGCCGTCGCGTCCGCGGCGAGGACGGAGCCGGTCAGCGCCCTTCCTGGGACATCCGCTGCAGCCGGCTGGCCGCCAGGCGCGCCGCGGTGCTGTCCGGGTGCTTCTGGCGCAGCTCGGTCAGGATCGCGCGCGCGGCGGCCCAGTCCTGCAGCTCGTAGTAGGCGTAGCCGAGCTTGAGCATCGCGTCGGGCACCTTGGCGCTGGCCGGGTAGAGCTGCAGCACCTTGCGGAACTCGTCGACCGCGACCTGGAACTGGCGGCTGACGTAGTTGGCCTCGCCGAGCCAGTACTGGGCGTTGTCGGCGTAGGCCTCCCCCGGGTAGCTGGCCAGGAACTGCTGGAAGGCGCTGATCGACTCGGCGTAGCGCCCCTCCTTGAGCAGGTCGAACGCCGCCTGGTAGCTGCGCTGCACCTGGGCCGGGTCGGCCGCGGGGGCCGCGGCAGGCGCCGTCGCGGGCAACGGCTGCACCGGCTGCGCCGCGGGCGGTGCCGGCAGCGTCGCCGGAGGCAGCGGCGCCGCCCCTGCCGGTGCGGTGACCGCCGGCGCGGCCGGAGTCGCCGCCAGCGGAGGCGTCGCGGGCGGGACGCCGGTGTCGCCGCCACCGACCTCGAGCCGCCGCAGCCGGCGGTCGATGTCCTGGTAGAGGTCGCGCTGGCGCTGCTTCATCACCTCGAGGTCGCGCCCGTGCAGCTCGACCTGGCCGCGCAGCTGCTGCAGCTCTTCCTGCAGGCGGTCGAGGCGCGTGGCCATGTCGACCATCACGCCGCTGTCGAGCAGCCGCTCGAGTCGCGCCAGGCGCTCGTCGCTGGCGGCGCTGCCGCCCGGGCTCACCACCGGCGGCAGCTTCTGCTGCGCGAACGCGGCCCCGGCCGGAGAGGCCAGGGCCGCGCCCAGCAGCAACGCGTTACGCCAGCCCATCAGCGGCTGGGATAGACGATCTCGACGCGCCGGTTCTGCCACCACGAGCTCTCGTCGTGGCCGAGCGCGACGGGCCGCTCCTCGCCGTAGCTGACGCTCTCGAGCTGGTTGGCGCCGGCGCCGTTCAGCACCAGCAGGCGGTCGACCGCCTTGCTGCGGCGCTCGCCCAGCCCGAGGTTGTACTCGCGCGAGCCGCGCTCGTCGGCATGCCCCTCGAGGCGCACGCGGATGCCCGGGTTGGCGGCCAGCAGCGCGGCGTGCGCGGCGATCAGGGTCTGCGACTCCGGCTTGACCTCGCTGCGGTCGAAGTCGAAGTAGATCACCCGCGAGTAGACCGGGCTGCTCGGCTCGTCGAGCGCCTTCAGGCTGGTCGGGCTGACCGGCATCGCGCCGGTCGCGGTGGCGCTGCCCTTGTCGGTGGCGGTGCCGGTACTGGACTGGTCGACGGTCTGGGCGGGGGCCGTCTCTTCTTTCTTGCCCATCGAGCCGCAGGCGGCCAGCAACAGGCTGCCTGCGAGCAGCGCGACGACGCGAATCGGTTGGTTCATGGGTGTCTCTCAGCGTTGGGAGGGGTTACTGGCGGTAGGGCGACCATGCCGGATCGCGAACATCGCCCTCTTGCAGGACGAGGCGTTGACGGACCCGGCCATCGACCGATACCGCCGCCAGGACGCCGCGGTCATGCCCCGCGGCGGCGTAGATGATCATGCTTCCGTTGGGCGAAACGCTCGGCGATTCGTCGAGCTTCCCGTCCGTGAGCAGTTGCAATAGCCCGGTTTCAGTCTCTAAAACGCCAATAGAATAGCGATTATCGTCACCGTTCACCAGTACCAGCTGCTTGCCGTCCGGGGTGAAACTGGCGCGCGCGTTGTAGCGCCCCTCGAAGGTCATCCGCTGCGCGCTGCCGCCACCGGCACCGATGCGGTAGATCTGCGGCGGCCCGCCGCGGTCCGAGGTGAACACCAGCGAACGGCCGTCCGGGGCCCACGCCGGCTCGGTATCGATCCCCGGGCTGTCGGTCAGCCGGCGCAGCTGGCCGTTGCCGAGCTCGAGCACGTAGATCTCCGGGTTGCCGTCGCGCGACGAGGTCAGCGCCATCCGGCTGCCGTCGGGCGACCATGCCGGGGCGCTGGACCCGCGGCTGTCGCCGAGGGCCTGGCGCCGGCTGCCGCTGAGCAGGTCCTGGATGAAGATCTCGGGGCGCCCGGTCTCGAACGAGACGTAGGCGAGCCGGTTGGCGTCGGGCGACCACGCCGGCGACATGATCGGGCGGTTCGAGCTGAGGATGGTCTGCGGCGCGTGGCCGTCGGCATCGGCGACCTGCAGCAGGTAGCTCTCGCGACCCGGCGCGCGCTGCGCGACGACGTAGGCGATGCGCGTGGCGAAGGCGCCGCGCTCGCCGGTCAGCGCCTGGTAGATCAGGTCGCTGATCTGGTGCGCCGTGCGGCGCAGGTCGCCGGCGCGGGTCGGCAGGCTGTAGCCGATGATCTGCTCGCCGCGGAACACGTCGAACAGCTGGAACTGCACCTCGACCTGGCCGGCGCCGCGGTCGAGCACGCGCCCGACCACCAGGCTCTCGGTGCCGAGCACGCGCCAGTCCTTGAAGCGCACCTCGCTGCCCTGGGTCGGGCGCGCCAGCAGGTCCTTGTCGGGCAGCGGGCGGAAGCGGCCGCTGCGCGCGAGGTCGGCGGCGACCACCCCGGCGACGTCCTCCGGCGGCAGCGGCGTGGCGCCCTGCCAGCCGAACGGCACCACCGCGATCGGCAGCGCCCCCTCGGCGCCCTGGGTGATCTCGATGGTCAGGATGGCGGCGGCGTCGCGGGTCAGCAGCAGCAGGGCGACCAGCAGGACGCGGGAGAGTCGGGTCATCGTCGGGCTCCGGGGGTCAGCTTCGCGGTTTGAACTCGAACCGGAATTCGCGGAAGAAGCGATTGTATACGGTCACGTCCGGCGGCACCGGCAGCGGCGAGGCCTTCTTCACCGCGGCCTCGGCCGAGCGGTCGAACAGCGCGTTGCCGCTGCTGCGCACGATGCGCGCCTCGAGCACCTCGCCGAACGGGTCCAGGCGCACGTGCAGCAGGCAGTCGAGACCGTCCGGCAGGCCCGGCGGGCGCAGCCAGTTCCGCTGCACCCGGTCCTGGTAGATCGTGTAGTAGCGATCGACCGTCGACTGCGCCAGGCGCTCCTGCTCGGCGGCGATCTCGCTCTGCCGCAGCGCGGCCTCCTCGGCCCGGCGCCTGGCCTCGGCCTCGGCCTGAGCCTTTTTCTTCGCCTCCGCCTCGGCCCGCTTCTTGGCCTCGGCCTCCGCCTTGCGCTTCGCCTCCGCCTCGGCCTTCCGCCTGGCCTCCGCCTCGGCCTTCTGTTGCGCTTCCTTCTCCTTGCGCACCCTCTCCAGCGCGGCCAGGCGCACCTCCTCCTCGCGCCGCTTCTGCTCGGCGGCCTGCTTCTTGCGCTCGAGGTCGGCCAGCCGCTGCTTCTCGGCCGCGGCCTTCTGCTCGGCGGCGGCGGCCTCGGCCGCGCGCTTCTGCTCGAGCTCCGCCAGCCGGCGCTTCTCGGTCTCCTGCTGGCGCTTGAGCTCCTCGAGCCGCTGCACCTCCTGCTGCTGGCGCTGCTCGGTCTCGGCGCGTCGGCGCAGCTGCTCCTCGGCCTGGCGCCGCTCCGCCTCGGCACGCTGGCGCTCCAGCTCCGCCAGTCGCTGGGTCTCGCGCTCGTTCGCCTGCTCGAGTTCGTCCTGGCGCCGCTCGCGCGCGCTCTCGGCCTCGCGGAGGCGCTCCAGCTCGGCCGCCACCCGCTCCGGGTCGATGGTCACCGCCTGCACCACCCGGGCCGGCGGCGGCTGCGAGCTCCAGTCGAGCCCGAAGGTGACCAGCGCCAGCAGCGCCAGGTGCACCAGCACGGCGTAGAACAGCGCCGCCGGGTTCTCGCGGATCTCGCCCCACATGCGGTGTCAGCCCCCCGGACCCGGCCCCGGCGGCGGCTCGGTGATCAGGCCCACGCTCGGCGCGCCGGCGCTGGTCAGCGCGACCATCACGCCGATCACCTGGCCGTACTCGACCTGGCGGTCGCCGCGCACCATCACCGGGGTCTGCGGCTGGTGCCTGAGCACCGCCGCGACCCGGTTCGCCAGCGTCTCGGCGTCGATCGGCTCCTGCTCGCCCGCCCCGCCGACGTTGAGGTAGTAGCGCCCGCCGGCGTCGACGGTGACCACCAGCGGCTCGAGCGCCTCCGGCGGCAGCGGCTCGGCGCTGGCCTGCGGCAGCTCGACCTTGACCCCCTGGGTCAGCAGCGGCGCGGTGATCATGAAGATCACCAGCAGCACCAGCATCACGTCGATGTAGGGGACGACGTTGATCTCGGACATCGGCTTGCGGCGCGGGCGCACGCGGTGCATCGCGGTGGCCTCCGGGGTCAGGCGTGCAGCTGGCGCTGCAGGATCGACGAGAACTCCTCGAGGAAGTTGTCGTATCGGTTGCTGAGCCGCTCGGCGTGGTTGGCGAAGCGGTTGTAGGCGATCACCGCCGGGATCGCGGCGAACAGGCCCATCGCGGTCGCCACCAGCGCCTCGGCGATCCCTGGCGCGACCATCGCCAGCGTCGCCTGCTGCACGTTACCGAGCGCGCGGAAGGCGTTCATGATCCCCCACACGGTGCCGAACAGGCCGACGTAGGGGCTGGTCGAGCCGACCGTGGCGAGGAACGCGAGGTGCAGCTCGAGCTTGTCGACCTCGCGCATCAGCGCGACGCGCATCGCCCGCTGCGCCCCCTCGACCAGCGCCTTGCCCTCGATCCCCTCCTTGCGCCGCAGCCGCGCGAACTCGCGGAAGCCGACCTCGAAGATCGTCTCCATGCCGCTCGGCTGGTAGCCGTCGCGGCTGATCTCCTTGAACAGCCCGCCGAGCTCGGTGCCCGACCAGAAGCGGTGCTCGAAGTCGTCGGCATCGCGGCGCGCCTGGCGGATCACCTTGCCGCGGTGGAAGATCACGAACCAGGAGACCAGCGACACCACGAGGAGCGCCAGCATCACCAGCTGGACGATCGGGCTGGCTCCGAGGAACAGGTGGATGATCGACAGGTCGGTGGTCAAGGCGAAGCCTCCGTGAACAGGTCGTCGGGGAGTGGCTGCGGGCGGAACTCGCGGTCGAGGCAGGCGACGCGGATCGTGGCCCGGCACAGCGGCCGCTGCGGCTCGCCCTCGCGCACGATCTGCTGCTGGAACACCAGGCTGGCACCGCGCCGCTCGGCGATCCGCGCCGACACCTGCAGCCGGTCGTCGAGGCGCGCCGGGTGCCGCAGGTCGAGGTGCACCTCGCGCACCGCGAACAGCAGGCCACGCTCCGCGGCTAGCCGCGCCTGGCCGTGCCCCAGCGCGCGCAGCCACTCGGTGCGCGCGCGCTCGAGGAAGCGCAGGTAGTTGGCGTAGTAGACCACGCCGCCGCTGTCGGTGTCCTCGTAGTAGACGCGCACCGGCCAGACGAAGGTCGCGCAGGCGGCGGGATCAGCCATCGCGCTCTCCCGGCGGGTCGTCGAACAGCCCCGGCAGCACCGCGGCGTTGGCCACCGCGGGGACCGGCAGGCCGAAGTGGCGGTAGGCGTGCGGCGTCGCCACGCGGCC
>DATCZX010000030.1:0-2641 GCA_036525695.1 Gammaproteobacteria bacterium
GGGGCCCGCCCATTCTCCGTTCCCCGGGCGGATTCTATCCCACCCACGCACCTGCCGGTAGCACGCCGGTCCGTGGCGCGGTTAGGGTCGCGGGCAGGCGATGCGCTAAGCTCGCACGCGCGCGGCGGGACGATGTCGTTCCAGGAGGGACAGCGGGAATGAACAGCGGCAGGCGGGCAGGCGGCATTTGGCCACGCTGGATGGGCGGCTGGCTGCTCTGCTGCGCCTCCGCCGTGGCCGCCGCGGCCGGGCAGAACGTCGGCGCGCTGGGTCGGCTGGTACCGGCCGGCGGCCTGGTCGAGGTGGCGGCGCCGATCACCGGGGTCCTGGCCGAGTTGCACGTCGCCCCCGGCGAGCGGGTCGAGGCCGGCCAGCTGCTGGCGGTGCTCGACGTCGCCGCGGAGCGCGCGGCGCTGCTCGCCGACGCGGAACAGGACGCCGCGGCACAGGCCGCCGTGCAAGCCGCGCAGCAGCGGCTGCAGCGGACCGTGGTCGAACTCGAGCAGCTGCAGCTGGCCGCCGCGGAGGCCGACCTGGCGGGCTACAAGGCGCTCGACCCGGGCGCACGCAACGAGCGCGAGCTGGCCCGGCGCCGCCAGCTCGCCGCGGAGGCGGCCGCGCGGGTCGAAGTCGAGCGGGCCCGGCTCGAGGCCGGGCAGCGCGAAGCGGAACTCGCCGCGGCACGCGCCGGAGCGCGCGTGCGCGAGGCGCGCGCGGCGCTCGGCAAGGCCCGGGTGGTGGCGCCGGTTGCCGGCAGCGTGCTCGAGATCCATCGCGCGGTCGGCGAAGCGGTCGGCGGCGGGCCGCTGCTGCGCCTCGCCGACCTGACCCGGATGCTGGCCGAGTGCGAGGTGTTCGTCGGCGACCTGGTCGGCTTGCAGCCGGGCCAGGCCGCCGAGGTCAGCCACGCCGCGACCGGCCTGCAGGTCAGCGGCAAGGTGCTCTCGGTGAGCCCGGTGATCGACGGCCGCAGCAGCCTCGGCACGGCCGTGGTGCAGCTCGACGATCCCGCGCTCGCCGCGCGCCTGGTCGGTCTCGAGGTGCAGGTCTCGATCCGGCGCGGCGACTGAGGCCGTGGGCGGACCGTTCGCCGGGTTGACGCGGGCCTGCCTCGCGCTGGCCTGGCACAACCTCTGGGAGCACCGGGCACGGACGCTGCTGGCGCTCGCCGGGATCGTCTTCGCGCTGTTCCTGGCGCTGATGCAGCTGGGCCTGCTGCAGGCGGTGCGCAAGGAGGCGACCCTGCTCTACGAGTTCTTCGACTTCGACCTCGCGCTGCTGAGCCGCGAGTACCAGATCCTCTACGCCCCGGCCTCGTTCGACAGCGCGCGGCTGCTGCAGGCACGCGCGGTGGACGGCGTCGCGGCGGTAGCCGAGCTGAACATCGACCGCAGTCACTGGACCGACCTGGCCAGCGGGCAGCGCTCGTCGCTGCTGCTGTTCGGCTTCGACGGGGCGTCCGCTTTCATCGCCGACCCCGACCTGCGCCAGGGGCTGGCGGCGCTGCAGGCGCGCAACCGGCGCGCGGTCCTGGTCGACGCCTACGCGCACGCCGACTACGGCCGGCTCGACGTCGGCACCCGCGGCGAGATCGCCGGCCACGAGGTGGAGGTCACCGGCCAGTTCCGGCTCGGGCTGTTCTTCTACGCCGAGGGCAGCGCGCTGACCAACAGCAGTCACTTCCGCGAGCTCACCGGCAGCTCGCGCCGCGCGGTGAGCCTCGGCCTGGTCCGCCTGGCCCCGGGCGGCGACCGCGCGGCACTGCAGCGGGCGCTGCGCGAACAGCTGCCGCCCGACGTCGTGGTGGTCGACCGGGAGACGCTGATCCAGCGCGAGCGCGACTACTTCACCCGGGTGAAGCCGACCGGCCTGATGTTCTACAGCGGCGCGCTGATCGCGGTGCTGGTCTCGGCGGCGATCTTCATGCAGGTGCTCTCCACCGACCTGATCCGCCGGCTGCCGAGCTACGCCACGCTGCGTGCGATGGGTTTCGGCGCCGGCTTCGTCCACGCCGTGGCGCTGCTGCAATCGCTGCTGCTCGGGCTGCTCGGCTTCGGCCCGGCGCTGCTGCTGGCGCTCGGCGCGAACCGGCTGGTCGCCGCGCTGACCCACCTGCCGGCGGCGCTGACCCCGGCCACGCTGGCACTGCTGGCCGGCCTGTTCACGCTGAGCGCGGCGCTGTCGCTGGCCAGCGCGCTGCGCCGCCTGCGCCGCGTCGACCCGGCGGAGCTGTTCGCGTGATCCCGGGCGGGGCGGGCTGGTTCGGCTGCCGGCTGCTGCTGACCGAGCCGCGCCGGCTGCTCGCGGCCGTCGCCGCGGTCGCCGCGGCGACGCTGATCCTGGCGATCCAGCTCGGCTTCTTCTTCGGCGTGATCGACACCCAGGCGCGCTTCGCCGACGTGATCCAGGGCGACCTGGTGCTGCTGCACCGGGCCCAGACCCACCTCGACCGCTGGAACGAACTCGAGGGCATCCGCCCGTACCAGGCCGGGGGTGTGGCCGGCGTGGAACGGGTGGTGCCGGTCTACCGCGGCGGCCTGCGCTGGGAGAACCGCGCGGACGGTTCCTGGCGCCGGGTGGTCGGCCTGGCCCTGCCGCCCGACGGCCTGCTGCTCGACCTGCCCGGGCGCGCGGGCTTGGC
>DATCZX010000031.1:0-2526 GCA_036525695.1 Gammaproteobacteria bacterium
GTGGCGGTTCAGGCGAGCCCGGCGGCGAGCTCGCTGCAGACGCGGTCGACCTGCGCCTCGCTCATCCCCGGGAAGATCGGCAGCGACAGCGTCTCGCGGCACGCCTGCTCGGTCACCGGCAGGTCGCCCTCGCGGTAGCCGAGCTCGGCGTAGACCGCCTGCAGGTGCAGCCCCTGCGGGTAGCACTGCGAGGTCGGGATGCCCTGCGCCGCGAGGTGCGCGCGCAGCGCGTCGCGGCGGCCGCCGAGCACGCGGACGGTGTACAGGTTGTAGACGTGGCGGCCGTTGGCCGGGGCCGGCGGGGTGACCAGGTCGTTGCGCTCGCCGAGCCGCGCGTCGTAGGCCGCGGCGACCGCGCGGCGGCCGGCGATGGCGGCGTCGAGGCGCTGCAGCTTGAGCCGCAGCAGCGCCGCCTGCACCTCGTCGAGGCGGCTGTTGCAGCCGACGGTGTCGTGGATGAACGGCGCCGTGGCGCCGTGGTTGCGCAGGTGCCTGACCCGCGCGATGACCGCGTCGTCGGCGCTGAACAGCATGCCGCCGTCGCCGTAGCAGCCGAGCACCTTGGTCGGGTAGAAGCTGGTCGCGCCGGCGTGGCCCAGCGTGCCGACGCGGCGCCCGCCCCACTCGGCGCCGAACGCCTGGGCGAGGTCCTCGACCACGCGCAGCTCGCACTCCGCGGCGAGGTCGTTCAGCGCGGTCATGTCGGCCGGGTGGCCGAAGATGTGCACCGGCAGCAGCCCGCGCGTGCGCGGGGTGACGCGCGCCGCGGCGCTGGCCGGGTCGAGGTTGAAGCTGTCCGGGTCGATGTCGGCGAACACCGGGATGGCGCCGACCGTGGAGATCGACTCGGCGCTGGCGAAGAAGGTGAACGGCGTGGTGATCACCTCGTCGCCGGGGCCGATGCCGAGCGCGCGCAGCGCCAGCACCAGCGCGTCGGTGCCGTTGGCGACGCCGAGCGCGTGGCCGCCGCCGAGCCAGCCGGCGACCTCCTGCTCGAGCGCGGCGACGTTCGGGCCGAGGATGAACGCGCCGCGCGCGCCGACCTCGGCCAGCGCGGCCTGCCAGGCGGGGGCCAGCTCGGCGAACTCGCCGGGCAGGTCGAGGAACGGGACGTTGACGGGGCTCATTGGGCGGCCTGCCACTCCGCCATGCGGCGGTTGATCAGCTGGGCCACGCGCAGGGCCTCGAGCCCGGCGCGGCCGTCGACCAGCGGCGGGCGGCCGTCGCGGACCCGCGCGGCGAAGTCGGCGAGCTCGGCGTCGAGCGGCTTGCGCGGCACCACTTCGACCGCGCGGCGCTCGATCTCCGGGTAAACCTGGCCGGCGACCGGCTGCGCGCGCACCACGTCGACCTTCTGCTCGACGAAGTCCAGCGCCGCGAAGGAGTGCAGCTCGAAGATGCGGATGCGGCGCAGCGTCTGCTGCGACACCCGGCTGGCGGTGACGTTGGCGACGCAGCCGTCGGCGAACTCGAGCCGCGCGTTGGCGATGTCGAAGTGCTCGGTCAGCACCGGCAGGCCGACCGCCGAGACGCTGGCGATCGGCGCCGGCACCAGCGACAGGATGATGTCGATGTCGTGGATCATCAGGTCGGTGACCACGTCGACGTCGGTGGCGCGCGCCGGGAAGCCGCCGATCCGGTGCGCCTCGATGAAGCGCGGCCGCTGCACCTGCCCGGCCAGCGCCATGACCCCGGCGTTGTAGCGCTCGACGTGGCCGATCTGCAGCACCACCCCGGCCTGCTCGGCCAGCGCGCAGATCGCCTCGCCGTCGTCGGTGGTGTGCGCGATCGGCTTCTCCAGCAGCATGTGCACGCCGGCCTCGAGGAACGGCCGCGCCACCGCCAGGTGCTGGCGGGTCGGCACCACGATGCTGACCGCGTCGATCTGCCCGAGCAGCTCGGCGGGGTCGGTCAGCGCCCGCGTGCCGTACTCGGCGGCGACGCTCTGCGCGCGCGCGGCGTCGACGTCGGCGACGCCGACCAGCTCGACGCCGGGCAGCTCGGAGTAGATCTTGGCATGGAAACGACCGAGGTACCCGACCCCGACCACGCCGACGCGAAGGGTTTCGGTCATCGGTGAGACAGCAGCTTAGGTGGCTGCGAGATTAGAACACAGCCACTAGAATTGACCAAGGAGAGGGCCACCCGAGGAACCGCCATGGAAGACTACAAGCACCTGCTGCTCGCGACCGATTTCGCCCCCGAGAGCCGCGCCGTCGGCGAACGCGCGGTCGAGGTCGCACGCCGCTACGGCGCCCGGCTGAGCCTGCTGCACGTGGTCGACTACGTCCCGCTCGACCTCTCCAACGACATGATGCTGGCCGAGCCGCTCGACGTCGACGGCAAGCTGGTCGAGGAGGCGCGCAGCAGCCTCGAGCAGCTGGCCCACGCGCTCGGCGTGCCCGACGCGCAGCGCCAGGTCACGCTCGGCTCGACCGGCGCCGAGATCCGCCGCACCGCCGAGGAGCTCGGCGTCGACCTGGTGGTGGTCGGCAGCCACGGGCGCCACGGCCTCGCGCTGCTGCT
>DATCZX010000032.1:0-4694 GCA_036525695.1 Gammaproteobacteria bacterium
GGCCGACCTGGCGGCCACCGCGGCCGACGGCGGAGAGCGCCCGGCCAGCGGCTGAGGACGGCTGCCGCAAGCGGCTCCAGCCACTGTGCTACATTCACCTCCCGGTTTCGCCAAGCTGCGCGGAGGCAGGTGCGATGAAGCTGTACTGCCAGGGATTCAAGGAAAACCAGCCGATTCCCGAGGCCTACGCCTTCGGCGTCGTGGACCCCGTCGACCACGTCGCCCTCGGTGACAACAGCAACCCCGGCTTCTACTGGAGCGGGCTGCCCGAGGGGACCCGCTCGCTGGTGCTGATCTGCCACGACCCCGACGTGCCGAGCCGTCCCGACGACGTCAACCAGGCGGGGCGCAGCGTGCCGGCCGACCTGCCGCGGGTCGACTTCTACCACTGGGTGCTGGTCGACCTGCCGGCCGATCTCGAGGGCATCGACGAGGGCGAGTTCTGCAGCGGCGTCACCCCCGGCGGCAAGCCCGGGCCCGAGGCCCCGGGCGGCACCCGGCAGGGGCTCAACAACTACACCGACTGGTTCGCCGGCGACGCGCAGATGCGCGGCGACTACTACGGCTACGACGGCCCGTGCCCGCCGTGGAACGACGAGCGGCTGCACCACTACGTGTTCACGCTCTACGCGCTCGACGTCGAGCGCTGCCCGGTCGATGGCCGTTTCGGCGGCCCCGAGGTGCTCAACGCGATCAGCGGCCACATCCTCGGCCAGGCGAGCATGCTGGGCACCTACACGCTGAACCCGCGGCTGCGCGGCTGAACCCTTCGCGCTCGAGGTGATCCACCCCGACCCGCAGCAGGGCTGGCTGCCGGTGGCCGGGGAGCGCCACCCGGCACGCGCCGACGGCGTGGTCCCGGCGACGCCGCTGTGGCAGCGGGTGCCGACCCGCGACGCCGACGGTCGCCCGCTGGGTGATTTCATGCTGCTGCTGCCGGGGCTGCGCGAGGCCCCGCGCGCCGAGCAGGGGCGCCTGCTCGGGCGCCTCGACGCGGTGCTGCGCAGCCAGCGCGAGCACGTGGTGTTCGCCGAGTGCAACCTGCGCCTGAACCTGCTCTGGGTCAGCGTGCGTCCCGGTCCCGGGCTGTGCCTGGAGGTCGCCGCGCGGCTGCTCGAGGCGGTCCCGCAGGCGCGGCTGGTCGCCTCGCGCCTGGCCACCTGAAGCGGCGCTGCTATGCTCCGCGGGCAGCCAACCCAACCAGCCCAGGAGCCTGCCATGCCGACCGTGCTCGTCGTCCACCTCGAGCTCCAGCCCCCCCACTTCGACGAGTTCCTCGCCCTCGTCCGCGCCCACGGCGCGCGCTCGCAGCAGCTCGAGGAGGGCTGCCTCGGCTTCCAGGTGCTGCTGCCGGTCGACGCGCCGAACCGGCTGATCCTGGTCGAGACCTACCGCGACGACGCCGCGCTGGAGGCGCACCTGGCCTCCGCGCACATGGCCGACTACCTGCAGCGTAGCGGGCCGATGGTGCGCGACCGCCAGCGTCACCGCTGCACCCTGTAGCCGCCGCCGACGCCCCCCCCTCCCGCGCCGCGGGCTGATCCAGGTCAACTGCCGGGCCGGACCCCGGCAGGAGGGGTGCTGGACCCGCAATGTTGCAGTGCAATATAATCGGCGGGTTATGCAGCCTACCGACCGTGTCCCGCCGCCAGCGGCGGGCACGCCATACGACGAACAGGGGAAGACCATGGCCGCCACCCAGCAGACCGTGCAGAAGATGACCGACCCGAAGCGCGAGCACTTCATGAAGAAGGTCGCCGAGATCGAGGTCGATTGGCCGTTCCTCGACGACGAGGCCTCCGCCGAGCTGAACCGCCGGCTGCGCCGCGGCATGGCGCAGATGGCCGGCGGGCTGTCGCCGGCGATGATCTCCGAGGCCTACACCGAGTGGCTGACCCACCTGGCCGCGAACCCGGGCAAGCTCGGCGACCTGGCGCAGGACGCGGTCAACAAGACCAGCGAGCTGTTCCGCTACGCGATGACCGCGCCGTTCGTGCCGGGCACCGAGTCGCCGTTCCAGCCTAGGAAGGGCGACCGCCGCTTCGCCGCCGACGCCTGGCAGACCTGGCCGTTCAACGTCATGGCGCAGTCCTACCTGATGGTCGAGAACTGGATCGACTCGGCGACCCAGGGGCTGCCGGGGATGGAGGAGGAGCACCAGGCGGTGTTCTCGTTCATGTCCTCGCAGCTGCTCGCCGCGCTGTCGCCGTCGAACTACCCGCTGACCAACCCCGAGGTGCTGCAGACCATCCGCGACGAGCAGGGCCAGAACCTGGTCCGCGGCGCGGCCAAGGCGCTCGAGGACGTGATGGCGAACATCAAGAAGACCAAGCCGCCGGTGCACGAGGACTACATCCCGGGCCAGGGCGTCGCGGTCACCGAGGGCAAGGTGGTGTTCCGCAACCGCCTGATCGAGGTGCTGCAGTACTCGCCGCAGACCGAGAAGGTCGACGCCGAGCCGATCCTGATCGTGCCGGCGTGGATCATGAAGTACTACATCCTCGACCTGTCGCCGAAGAACTCGATGGTCAAGTACCTGGTCGACCAGGGGCACACGGTGTTCATGATCTCCTGGCTGAACCCGAGCGAGGCCGACCGCGACCTGACCATGGACGACTACCTGAAGCTCGGCGTGATGGCCGCGCTCGACGCCGTCACGGCGATCGTGCCGGGGCAGCGGGTGCACGGCGTCGGCTACTGCATCGGCGGCACCCTGCTGTCGATCGCCGCGGCGACCATGGCGCGCGACGGCGACGAGCGCCTCAAGTCGCTGACCTTCTTCGCCGCGCAGGCCGACTTCATCGAGGGCGGCGAGATCCGCATGTTCGTCAACGACAGCCAGCTCAAGGCGCTCGACGACCTGATGCACATGGAGGGCTACCTCGACAGCAAGTACATGGGCGGCTCGTTCCAGGCGCTGCGCTCGAACGACCTGGTGTGGATCCCGATGGTCGAGAAGTACTACCTCGGCAAGGACCAGTTCATGAACGACCTGATGTCCTGGAACGCCGACGGCACGCGCATGCCGTACAAGATGCACTCGGAGTACCTGCGCAAGCTGTACCTGAACAACGACCTCGCCGAGGGCCGCTTCGAGGTCGACGGCAAGCCGATCTCGCTGGCCGACATCAAGATCCCGATGTTCGTCGTCGGCACCGCGACCGACCACGTCGCGCCGTGGGTCTCGGTGTACAAGTTCCACCAGCTGGCCCCCGAGGCCGAGGTGACCTTCTGCCTGACCACCGGCGGCCACAACGCCGGCATCGCCTGCGGCCCGGTGCACCCGCGCCGCGCCCACGAGCTGCAGACGCGCGCGCCGGGTGCCGCGACGCTGCCCGCGGAGCAGTGGAAGGAGAAGGCCGAGCAGCGCGAGGGCTCCTGGTGGCCGAGCTGGGAGGGCTGGTTGGCGGAGCGCGGTGGCGCGCAGGTCAAGCCGCCGCGGACCGGCAACGCGCGCAAGGGCTACAAGCCGCTCGAGGACGCGCCGGGGACCTACGTGCACCAGCACTGAGCTGGCGCACGAGCGCGACGTCGCAGCGGGGCCCTCGGGCCCCGCTGCCGTTTCCACCGGCACGCTGTGCCGGCCCCTGCGCCCGGCCATCCGCGTGTCGCGTCGGATGGGGCCCGCGCTGCCGCAACCCGCGGCAGCGGTGCCCCGGCGGGACCCGGGACAGTGATGCAGGTCAGGT
The DNA here is from genome assembly GCA_036525695.1 of Gammaproteobacteria bacterium. Taxonomy (GTDB): domain Bacteria; phylum Pseudomonadota; class Gammaproteobacteria; order QNFN01; family QNFN01; genus DATCZX01. The sequence goes on from DATCZX010000032.1 coordinate 3,690, forward strand.
CGGGTCGAGTCCGTCGACGGTTTCTCGGCAGCCGAATTCCCGTGGTGACCGGCGCGGCTCTCCCCGCCGGGTTCCAGCGGATTGCACGGGCATGCCGCAACGTGTTGATAACCTGGGGTGTCTCCAGGCTGGTCGGAGGCCTTCCTGGTCAGCGGAGCGTCGCGCAGCGGCGAAGCGCGGCCCCGGGGCCGATTTGAGCTGACCCGCCCCGGGTGTTAGGGTCAAGAGGCTGACGCCCCCGGAGAGACCTTTGCCCCGTCCGCCGACCTGTATCTTTCCCCACACCGGTTTCGATCCCCCCTGAATCGCACCTTCGGCCGCTGAACGGCCCGGGTGGTTGCCCGCCTTGCCGTGAGCAGGCCGTTTTCCCGTCCCGGGAGCCCATGCGTGCGCCCGCGTTTTTGCCCGACCCCAGACATTACCTAGAGAAAGATCCCCTGCATGGAGCCGAAACTCGAAGTCAGGCAGTTGTTCAAGGTGTTCGGAGACCAGCCCGGGCTGGCGATGCGACTGCTCGCCGAGGGCCACGACAAGGACGCCATCTTCGCCCGCACCGGCCAGACCATCGGCGTCTTCGACGCCTCGTTCACGGTCAACCGGGGCGAGATCTTCGTCATCATGGGCCTCTCCGGTTCCGGCAAGTCGACCATGGTGCGGCTGCTCAACCGGCTGATCGAGCCGACTTCCGGCCAGGTGCTGATCGACGGCGAGGACGTGACCCGGCTCGACGACGCAGGGCTGTTGGACTTGCGCCGCCGCAAGATGAGCATGGTGTTCCAGTCCTTCGCGCTGATGCCCCACCTCGACGTGCGCGACAACACGGCGTTCGGCCTGGAACTCTCCGGGGTGGCGGTGGAAGAACGGGCCGCGCGGGCGCAGGCCGCACTCGACCAGGTGGGCCTCGGTGCCCACACGCACAGCTACCCCGACGAGCTCTCCGGCGGCATGCAGCAGCGCGTCGGCCTGGCCCGCGCGCTGGCCAACGACCCGGACATCCTGCTGATG
>DATCZX010000033.1:0-12663 GCA_036525695.1 Gammaproteobacteria bacterium
CCGCCGCCGTGCGGGGTCGAGAAGGTCTTGTGCAGGTTCAGGTGGACGACGTCGAAGCCCATGTCGCCCGGGCGCACCTTGCCGAGGATCGCGTTCAGGTTGGCGCCGTCGTAGTAGAGCAGGCCGCCGGCGTCGTGCACCAGCCGTGCGATCTCGACGATGCGCCGCTCGAACACGCCGAGCGTCGACGGGTTGGTCAGCATGATGCCGGCGGTGTGCGGGCCGAGCGCGGCGCGCAGCGCGGCGAGGTCGACGTCGCCGCCCGGGTCGGTCGGGATCTCGCGCACGCTGAAGCCGCACATCACCGCCGAGGCCGGGTTGGTGCCGTGCGCGGTGTCGGGGACCAGGATCTCGCGCCGCGCGTGGTCGCCGCGGGCGGCGTGGTAGGCGCGGATCATCGCCACCCCGGCGAACTCGCCCTGGGCGCCGGCGGCCGGCGACAGCGCGATGCCCCCGGCCATGCCGGTGACCTCGCGCAGCATCTCCTGCAGGTCCCACAGGCAGGCGAGGTAGCCCTGGCTGAGGTCGTCGTGCGCGGCCGGGTGGCGGGCCAGGAAGCCGGGCAGCATCGCCAGCGTGTTACAGGCCCGCGGGTTGTGCTTCATGGTGCACGAGCCGAGCGGGTAGAAGTGGGTGTCGATCGAGAAGTTCTTCTGCGACAGCCGCGTGTAGTGGCGCACCACCTGCGCCTCGCCGACCTCCGGCAGTCCCGGCGCGTCGCGGCGCAGGAAGCGCTGCGGCAGATCGTCCGCTGCCGGCGCGTCGAGCGGGCAGTGCGCCCGGTTGACGTGCCCCGGGCGGGAGCGTTCGAAGATCAGCACGGCGGCCGGGGGCTCAGGCGCCCTTCAGCGCGCCGAGGGCCGCGGCGTAGTCCGGCTCCTGGGTGATCTCCGGCACCAGCTCGGCGTGCAGCACGCGGTTGTCGGCGTCGAGCACCAGCACCGCGCGCGCGGTGATACCGGCCAGCGGGCCGTCCTCGATCAGCACGCCGTACTCCTTGCCGAAGTTGCGCGAGCGCATCATCGACAGCGGGGTCACCCCGCTGATCCCCTCGGTGGTGCAGAAGCGGCCCTGGGCGAACGGCAGGTCGGCCGAGATCACCAGCACCACGCTGCCGTCGATCGCCGCGGCCTCCTCGTTGAAGCGCCGGGTCGAGGCGGCGCAGACCGGGGTGTCGAGGCTGGGGACGATGTTCAGCAGCTTGCGCTTGCCGGCGAAGGTGGCCAGCGTCGCCTCGCTGAGGTCGCCGGCGGTGAGGCGGAAGTCGGGCGCGCTGCTGCCGACCGCGGGCAGCTCACCGGTGGTGTGGATCGGGTTGCCCTTGAGCTTGATCTCGGCCATGCGTGGCTCCTTGCTGCGGGTTGCGTGGGTTCAGGGTTGTCCGGCCCGAGGCTGCCGGGACGCGGCGGCGGAGTGGCGCGCCAGGACCCGTTCCAGCAGCTCGCCGTAGACGGCGCTGTCGTCGGCGCCGTGCAGCTCGGTGGCGCAGACCAGCAGCGCGTCGCCGAGCTCCGGGTAGCCGTCGTCGAGGGCGACGCCACCGACCAGGTTCTCCGCCGCCAGCGCGCGCAGCAGCTCCGCGGCCGGCAGCGGCAGGCGCAGGGCGACCTCGTGGAACACCGGGCGGTCGAACAGCGGGGCGACGCCGGGGCAGGCGCACAGCCGCTCGCGCAGCGCCAGCGTGTTGGCGTGGCAGGCGCGCGCGACCTGCTGCAGCCCGGTCGGGCCGAGCAGCGCCATGTGGATCGTGGCCGCGGTGACCAGCAGCCCCTGGTTGGTGCAGATGTTCGAGGTCGCCTTGGAGCGGCGGATGTGCTGCTCGCGCGCCTGCAGCGTCAGCGTGAAGCCGGGCTTGCCGTCCTGGTCGACGGTGCGCCCGATCAGCCGCCCGGGCAGCTGGCGCACCAGCGCCTCGCGGCAGCAGAGGAAGCCGAAGTAGGGCCCGCCCGAGGAGAGCGGCGCGCCGAGCGGCTGGCCCTCGCCGCAGGCGATGTCGGCGCCGTGCTCGCCCCACTCGCCGGGCGGCGCCAGCAGCGCCAGCGCGACCGGGTTGACCACGCCGATCGCCAGCGCGTCGTGGGCGTGCGCCCAGTCGGTCAGCGCGTCGACCTCCTCGAGCACGCCGAAGTAGTTCGGCTGCGGGATCACCAGCGCGGCGATGCCGTCGCCGACCAGCGCGTCGAGCGCCGCGGTGGAGGTGTGGCCGCCGGCCAGGTCGAACGGCACCTCGACCAGCTCGATCTCCTGGTTGCGCACGATCGTGGCGACGGTGGCGCGGTAGGCGGGGTGCAGGCTGCGCGGCAGCAGCACCCGCCGGCTCTTGCTCTTGCGGTTGGCGCGCACCGCCATCAGCACCGCCTCGGCCAGCGCCGAGGCGCCGTCGTACAGCGAGGCGTTGGAGACGTCGAGGGCGGTCAGCCGCGCCATCATCGTCTGGAACTCGTAGAGCACCTGCAGCGTGCCCTGGCTGGCCTCGGCCTGGTACGGGGTGTAGGCGGTGTAGAACTCGCCGCGGGTGGTCAGCTGCCACACCGCGGCGGGCACGTGGTGGTCGTAGGCGCCGGCGCCGGCGAAACAGAGCGGCTGCCCGTCGGTGGCCGCGCGCTGGTGCATCAGCCGGGTCACCGCGGCCTCGCCGAGGCCCTCGGGGACCTGCAGCGGCGGGCAGCGCAGGGCGTCGGGGATCTCGTCGAAGAGCGCGTCGATGCGCTCCACGCCGATCGCCGCGAGCATCTCGCGGACGTCGTCGTCGGTGTGCGGGATGAACGGCATCGCGGCGCGGCTGCGCTCAGTGCGCCTCGGCGTCGAGCTGCGCCTGGTAGGCGGCGGCGTCGAGCAGCGCGGCGGCGGCGTCGGCGGCATCCGGCTGCAGCCGGAACAGCCAGCCCTCGCCGTAGGGGTCGCTGTTGATCAGCTCGGGGCTGTCGGCCAGCGCCGGGTTGGCCTCGACGACCTCGCCGGCGACCGGGCAGTAGACGTCGGAGGCGGCCTTGACCGACTCGACCACGCAGCAGTCGGCACCGGCGGCGTAGCGCGCGCCGGCCTCGGGGGTCTCGACGAAGACCAGGTCGCCGAGCTGCTCCTGGGCGTGGTCGGTGATGCCGACGGTGAGGCTGCCGTCGGCGTTGCGACGCACCCACTCGTGGTCCTTGGTGTAGTGCAGGTCGGCCGGTACGTTGCTCATCTGGGGTTCCTTCGCTGCGGACGCGAGGGCCGCATTATGCCTCCGGTCCCGGGCGCGGTCACGTCGGGATGCAGGCCTGTCCGTGGCGCACGAACGGCGGCCGCACCACCTCGACCGGCAGCTCGCGGCCGCGCAGCAGCGCGACCGCCCGGCGCTCGTCGCCGGCCGGCAGCCGGGCCAGCGCCACCGACAGCCCCAGCGTCGGCGCGAACGAGCCGCTGGTGATGCGGCCCTCGCGGCCGTCGGCGAGGCGCACCTCGAGGCCGTTGCGCAGCACCCCGCGCTCGCGCAGCACCAGGCCGACGAAGCGCCTCCGCTGCGGGTCCTGGCGCTGCGCCTCGAGCGCCGTGCGGCCGACGAAGTCGCGCCCGGGTGGCTCCCAGGCGACGGTCCAGCCGAGCCCGGACTCGAGCGGCGTGGTGCTCTCGTCCATGTCGGTGCCGTAGAGGTTCATGCCGGCCTCGAGGCGCAGCGTGTCGCGCGCGCCGAGGCCGCAAGGCTGCACCCCGGCGGCCAGCAGCGCGCGCCAGAGGCCGGCGGCCTGGTGGTCCGGCAGCAGCACCTCGAAGCCGTCCTCGCCGGTGTAGCCGGTGCGCCCGACGAACCAATCCGCCGCCTCGGCGGCGTGGAACGGCTCGATCGCGCCCGCCAGCGCGCGCACCCCGGCGGGGAGCAGTGGCAGGCAGCGCTCGCGCGCCTCCGGGCCCTGCACCGCGAGCATCGCCAGGTCCTCGCGCTCGCGGATCTCGACCGCCTGCCCGCGCGCCTGCGCGGCGATCCAGTCGAGGTCCTTGCGCCGGGTCGCCGCGTTGACCACCACGCGGTAGCGCTCGGGGCCGCGGAAGTAGACGATCAGGTCGTCGAGCACGCCGCCGTCGGCGTTCAGCATGCACGAGTAGAGCGCCCGCCCCGGGGTGGTCAGCCGGGCCACGTCGTTGGCCAGCAGCCGGCGCAGGAAGTCGCCGGCAGCGGCGCCCTCGACCTCGACCACGGTCATGTGCGAGACGTCGAACACGCCGGCGCCGCGGCGCACGGCGTGGTGTTCGTCGAGCTGCGAGCCGTAGTGCAACGGCATCTGCCAGCCGCCGAACGGGACGATCTTGGCGCCGAGGGCTGCGTGCTCGGGGTAGAGCGTGGTCTGCATCGGAAGTCTCCCGGTTCAGGGCTTGAGGACCAATCTATTACGCGGTGCGCTCGCTGCGTCGGGCGCCCCTCGCCCGTCCTGCCGATCTGCCTGGTCGCCGTGCTCCGCCCGCCACGGGAGGTTCCCGGGCTGTCAGCCGACGGCGGTACTGCGCGAGCGGGTGATCGAGCGGCTGAGCAGGATCACCGGCAGCAGCCCGGCGACGACGATGGCCAGCGCCGGGCCGGCCGCTTCGGCCAGCCGTTCGTCGGAGGCGAGCTCGTAGGCGCGCACCGCCAGGGTGTTGAAATTGAACGGGCGCATGATCAGGGTCGCGGGCAGCTCCTTCATCACGTCCACGAAGACTAGCAGGATCGCGGTCAGCAGGCTGCCACGCAGCATCGGCAGGTGGACGCGGCGCAGGATGCTGCGCGGGGCGTAGCCGAGCATCCGCGCCGACTCGTCCATCGCCGGCTTGATCCGCCCGAGCCCGGCCTCGACGGTCTGCAGCGCCACCGCGAGGAAGCGCACCTGGTAGGCGAACAGCAGCGCGAACAGCGTGCCGCTCAGCAGCAGCCCGGTGGAACGGCCGAACTCGGCGCGGGCCCAGGCGTCGACGGCGTTGTCCAGCCAGCCGAACGGCAGCATCACGCCGACCGCGATCACCGTGCCCGGGATCGCGTAGCCGAGCGCCGCGACCTGGACCGCGCCGCCGACCAGCGGGCCGGGGCGCAGCCGCTTGCCGTAGGCCATGAACAGCGCCAGCACCAGCGCCAGCAGCGCCGCGCTGGCGGCCAGCAGCAGGGTGTGCCAGACCAGCGTCGGGAACGGGTCGGCGAGGGTGCTGTCGAGCGTCGCCAGCGCCCACAGCAGCAGCTGGCCGACCGGGATCACGAAGCCCAGCGCCAGCGGCAGCGCGCAGGCCAGCGTCGCCAGCCAGCCGCGCCAGCCGGTCAGCCGCACGCTCTGCAGCGGCCGCGAGCGCTGGCCGACGTGGTGGTAGCGCGCCTGGTGGCGCGAGCGGCGCTCGAGCAGGATCAGCGCGAACACGAACAGCATCAGCAGCGCCGCCAGCTGGGCCGCCGCGCCGGCATCGCCGAGCCCGAACCAGGTGCGGAAGATCCCGGTGGTGAAGGTCTGCACGCCGAAGTACTGCACCGTGCCGTAGTCGGCGAGCGTCTCCATCAGCGCCAGCGACAGGCCGGCGATGATCGCCGGGCGGGCGCCCGGCAGGGTCACCCGCAGGAAGCGCTGCCACGGCCCGCAGCCGAGGATCCGCGCCGCGTCGAGCGCCTGCACCGACTGCTCGAGGAAGGCGGCGCGGGCGAGCAGGTAGACGTAGGGGTAGAGCACCAGCGAGAGCATCGCGATGGCGCCGCCCAGCGAGCGCACCGGCGGGAACCAGTAGTCGCCGTAGGACCAGCCGAACAGCGCGCGCAGCGCGGTCTGGACCGGGCCGGCGAAGTCGAGCAGCCCGGTGTAGGTGTAGGCGATGATGTAGGCCGGCACCGCCAGCGGCAGCAGCAGCGCCCACTCGAACAGCCGCCGCCCCGGGAACAGGCACTGCGCGGTCAGCCAGGCCCCGGTGACGCCGATCGACAGCGCCCCGGCGGCGACGCCGAGCATCAGCAGCAGCGAGTTGACCACGTAGTCGGCGAGGACCGTCTCGACCAGGTGGTGCCAGACCTCGCCGGCCGGCACCAGCAGCGCGCTGAATACCGTCAGCACGGGGGTCGCCAGCAGCAGCGCCAGCAGCACGATGGCGACCGTCCACGGGTCGGGCAGGCGGCGCCAAAAGGCGCGGCCCGCCGGGGCGGCGGGCCGCGTGGGGTTGCCGGCTACGGCCATGCGCGCGGCCGCTGGGTGGTCAGCGCCAGCCGGCGCGGTCCATCAGCATCACCGCGGCGGCGTTCTGGCGCCCGAGCTCGGCGAGGTTGACGGTGTCGGCGCGGAAGTTGCCCCACTGCTGCAGGGTGCCGGAGAGCGGCAGGCCGCTGACCACCGGGTACTCCTTGTTGGTGTCGGCGTACCAGCGCTGCGGTTCGTCGGTGACCAGGTACTCGAGCAGGCGCACGGCGTGGTCGCGGTTGCGCGCGTGGGCGGTGACCCCGGCGCCGCTGACGTTGACGTGGGTGCCGCGCCCGGCCTGGTTCGGCCAGAACAGCGCGACCTTGGCCGCCGCCTCGCGCTGGGCCGGGTCGCTGCTTTCGAGCATGGTGCCGAGGTAGTAGGTGTTGATCACCGCGACGTCGCACTGGCCGGCGGCCACCGCGGCGATCTGGTCACGGTCGCCGCCGCTCGGTGGCCGCGCCAGGTTGGCGACCAGGCCGCGGGCCCAGGCCTCGGTCGCCGCCGCGCCGTCGGCGACGATCATCGAGGCGACCAGCGACTGGTTGTAGACGTTGTCCGAAGAGCGGATGCAGACGCGCCCCTTCCACTGCGGCTCGGCCAGCGCCTGGTAGCTCGAGAGCTGCTCCGGCCTGACCCGGTCGCGCGCGTGCACGATGACGCGGGCGCGCAGCGAGAGCCCGAACCAGTGCCCCTCCGGCTCGCGGTAGATCGCCGGAATGCGGCGCTCGAGCTCGGCGCTCTGCACCGGCTGCAGCAGCCCGGCGGCGAAGGCGCGGTGCAGGCGCCCGACGTCGGTGGTCAGCAGCAGGTCGGCGGGGGTGTTGCGGCCCTCGCTCTCCAGGCGCTTGAGCAGGGCGTCGTCCTTGCCGGTGACCAGGTTCACGCGGATCCCGGTGGCCGCGGTGAAGCGGTCGAGCAGCGGCTTGATCAGCTCCTCCTGGCGCGACGAGTAGAGGTTGACCTCGTCGGCCGCCAGCACGGGGGCGGTGGGCAGCAGCAGGGCCGTCAGCAGGGGCAGTGTGCGCAGCATCGATCTCACGGCAGTTCTCCAGCGGTGCCCGGCGGGGGGCGGTAGTCGGGGCACCGGCAGGGTTGGGTTCGCCGCAGCGGAGGGCGACCTCCGCCGCCGCAGCGAGCCGGGAAGATCCGCCGCCCGGCCCATTAGTTGCGAATGATAATCGTTCGCAACTAGGTCGTCAAGTGGTTGTGCAGCAATAGATTTTTGATAAATATCAATAGTGTTAGTCGGCGTTTAGCCGGCCATCAGCGCCTCTATCTCGGCCACCTCCTTCGGTGCCTCGGCGGTCAGCACCGCGTGCCCGTCGGCGGTGACGAGGACGTCGTCCTCGATGCGGATGCCGATGTCGGCGAAGCGCCGGTCGACGCCCTTCTCGCCCGCCGCCAGGTAGAGCCCCGGCTCGATCGTCAGCACCATGCCGGGCTCCAGCTCGCGCCAGGTGCCGCCGACCTTGTAGTCGCCGACGTCGTGCACGTCCATGCCCAGCCAGTGGCCGGTGCGGTGCATGTAGAAGCGCCGGTAGCCGCCCTTCTTGAGCTGGGTCGCCGGGCGACCCTTGAGCAGCCCGAGGGCGACCAGCCCCTCGGTCAGCACGGCGACCGCGGCGTCGTGCGGGTCGTTCCAGTGGCGTCCCGGACGCACCTGCTCCAGCGCCGCGTGCTGGGCCTCCAGCACCAGCTGGTAGACCGCGCGCTGGGTGCGGCTGAAGCGGCCGCTGACCGGGAAGGTGCGGGTGATGTCGGCGGCGTAGCCGTCGTACTCGGCGCCGGCATCGATCAGCACCAGGTCACCGCGGCGCAGGCGCGAACTGTTCTCGGTGTAGTGCAGGATGCAGCCGTTGGCGCCGGCGCCGACGATCGACGGGTAGGCCGCGTGGCGGGCGCCGTGCTGGGCGAACTCGTGCAGCAGCTCGGCCTCGAGGTCGAGCTCGCTGAGGCCCGGCCGGCAGGCGCGCATCGCACGCCGGTGGGCGGCCGCCGAGGCGCTGGCGGCGTGGCGCATCGCCTCGATCTCCGCGGCGCTCTTGAACAGGCGCATCTCGTGCAGCAGGTGGTCGAGGTCGATGAACTCGACCGGTGCGGTGACCCCGGCGCGGGCCTTGTCGCGCACCCGGTTGACCCACTCGAGCAGGCGCCGGTCGAACGCCGGGTCGCTGCCCATGGTGGCGTAGACGCGGGTGGTGTTCTCGAGCAGGCCGGGCAGGATGTCGTCGAGGTCGGTGATCGGGAAGGCGTCGTCGGCGCCGTAGCGCGTGCACGCCCCCTCGAGGCCGGCGCGGCGCCCGTGCCAGGTCTCCATCTCCGGGTTGCGCTCGCGGCAGAACAGCAGGTACTCGCCCTGCGCGCGGCCGGGCAGCAGGACCGCGACCGCCTCCGGCTCGGGGAAGCCGGTCAGGTAGTGGAAGTCGCTGTCCTGGCGGTAGGGGTGGTAGACGTCGCGGTTGCGCCGCCGTTCCGGCGCGGCCGGGACGATGGCGATGCCGCCCTCGCCCATCTGCCGCATCAGGCGCTGCCGGCGGCTGGCGAATTCCTGCATCTTCACCGAGGGACTCCGGTTGCTTCAGTGGACCGACGGGGGTGGCGGCGGGCGCAGCGCGTCGTGCACCAGGTAGACGCCGATGCGCAGGTATTCGACCAGCTCGGCGAAGTCGCGTTCGGCGGCCTCGCCGTCGTCGTCGTCGGCCAGCGTGGCCTGGGCGATCTGCGCGAGGTCGCGGACGAATTCGCCGGCATCCCCGCCCGGCGGGCTGCTGGCGGAGAGGCCGAGCCCGACCAGGAAACCGGCGGCCCAGCGGCCGGCGGCGGCCACCCGCTTGGCCAGCGGCGCGTCGTCGTCGGGCAGCAACGGTGCGAGGACATAGCGCTCGCCCTGGAGCGCGGCGGCGGTCGCGGCGAACACCGCGGCGAGCGTCTCGGCCTCGGCGGGCGCCGGTTCCACCTCGAGCACCTGCAGCCAGTCGCCGCTGCGCAACGCAGGTCGCGCGCAGAGCAGCGCGCAGAGCTGGCCGTGCGCATCGGCGATGCCGAGCGCACCGCCGGCGGCGGTGAGCGCGTTGTCGGCGCTGCGGTAGTCGGTCGTCATCGTCGAGGTGGAAGAATCCATCGGCGGTGGGGCGTGCGTGGAAACCAATGCTAGCACCGCGGCCGGCACGGCGCTCTGGTCGCGTTGACCGTCGCCGGAGCGCGGTTCTATAGTGCTGGCGAGGCGAGGAACAGGCGATGCAGGGTGCCGAGTTGGAACTGAAGAAGCTGGAGGCGCGGATCGACGAGCTGATCCGGGTCTGCGAACGTCTCGGCGAGGAGAACCGTGCGCTGCGCACCAGCCAGCGCTCGCTGCAGCTCGAGCGGGCCAGCCTGCTGGAGAAGAACGAGCGCGCGCGCAACCGCGTCGAGGCGATGATCATGCACCTGAACTCGATGGAGCAGGGTTCTTGAGCGACGACGGGCATACCGTCGTGGTGTCGATCCTGGACAAGGATTACCGTTTCGCCTGCCGGCCGGAGGAGCGCGATGCGCTGCTCGCCTCGGCGCACTACCTCGACGGCAAGATGCGCGAGATCCGCAAGGGCGGCCGGCTGCTCGGCGCCGATGGCCTCGCGGTGATGGCCGCGCTGAACGTGACCCACGAACTGCTCGACCTCAAGCAGCGCCGCGACGACGTCGGCGAGACGTTGGGCACGCGCATCCGCGGGATCCAGGACAAGATCGAGGCGGCGTTGAGCAAGGGCCGCCAGATGGAACTCTGACCTACAATTGAATTGACACCCCCTGCGGTACGCGAAGCTGGCTTAGGAAGCTCTTGAGCCTAATTTCACTACCCGGGGTCGGCACGTACCGGCGTCGTTGTGCAGGTCCGCCAACGAGCGGAAAGCCTGAGACGCCACCGCCTTCCCCACTTGAACCGTTCGGTTCAAGGCCAAAAGCCGGTTACGGTACAGGCGGGGGGTGTCACCCTACCTCGCCCCGGCGGGAATCACCGTGCTGAACACCGCCACGCCGCCACCGACGACCCGGACCGCGCTGCGCCGCGCGCTGCGCGCGCGCCGGCGCGAGCTCTCCGGCCGCGAGCGCAGCCACGCGGCGCGCCAGGTGGCGCGCTGGCTGGCGCGGCTGCCCGCGCTGCAGCGGGCGGCGCGGGTCGGCGTCTACCTGGCCAACGACGGCGAGATCGACCTCGCCCCGCTGGTGCGCCGGCTGTGGCGCCAGCGCCGCCCGGCGCTGTTCCTGCCGGTGCTCGGCGACCGCCCGCAGCCGCGCCTGCGCTACGCGCGCTACACCCCGGCGACGCCGCTGCGGCCCAACCGCTTCGGCATCCCCGAGCCGTTCCAGCCGCGCCGCTGCCTGCTGCCGGCGCGGGCGCTCGACGTGCTGCTGGTGCCGCTGGTGGCGTTCGACCGCGACGGCAACCGGCTCGGCATGGGCGGCGGGTACTTCGACCGCACGCTCGCCTACCTGTTGCCGCGCAGGGCCTGGCGCAGGCCGCGGCTGGTCGGCGTCGGCTACGCCTTCCAGCAGCTCGCCGCGCTGCCGGCGGCGCGCTGGGACGTGCCGCTGCAACAGGCGGTGACCGAGCGGGGGCCGGTCAGCTTCAGCCCAACGGCGGAGTCAGCATGAACTACTGGCTGATGAAATCCGAACCGTCGGTGTTCGGCATCGACGACCTCGAGCGGCGGCCCGGCAAGACCGAACCGTGGGACGGGGTGCGCAACTACCAGGCGCGCAACATGCTGCGCGACCGGATGCGGCGCGGCGACCGCGCCTTCTTCTACCACTCGAACTGCGACCCGCCGGGGATCGTCGGCGTGGTCGAGATCGCCAGCGACGGCTACCCCGACCCGACCCAGTTCGACCCGGCGAGCAAGTACTTCGACCCGAAGTCGGCCCCGGCCAACCCGCGCTGGTACCTGGTCGACGTGCGCTACGAACGGCGCTTGCCGCGGATGGTCCCGCTGCAGGAGCTGCGCGAGCACGCGGCCGAGCTGGGCGAGCTGGCGCTGCTGCAGCGCGGGCACCGGCTGTCGGTGATGCCGGTGCCGGCGGCGGCCTGGAAGCGGATCCTCGACCTGGCCAGGTGAATGCCGGGCGGGCTCAGTCGGCGCCGGCCGCGAACAGCCGGTAGGCGGGGTTGCCGGTCTCCTCCCAGCGCGGGTAGCCCAGTTCGTCGAGGAACCCGGCCAGCGCCGTGCGCTCGGCCGCCGGGACCTGGATCCCGACCAGCACCCGGCCGTAGGCGTCGCCGTGGTTGCGGTAGTGGAACAGGCTGATGTTCCAGCGCCGGCCGAGGCCGGAGAGGAAGCGCAGCAGTGCCCCGGGCCGTTCCGGGAACTCGAAGCGGTAGAGGATCTCGTCGGCGACCTGCGGCGCGTGGCCGCCGACCATGTGGCGCACGTGGATCTTGGCCAGCTCGTTGTCGCTGAGGTCGACCACCGGGTAGCCGCGCTGCGCGAGGTCGGCGACCAGTGCCAGCTTCTCGCCGGGGTCGCCGCGCAGGCGCACGCCGGCGAACACGTGCGCCTGCTGCGGGTCGTCGAAGCGGTAGTTGAACTCGGTGATGCTGCGCTCGCCGAGGGCGTCGCAGAAGGCCAGGAAGCTGCCCGGGCGCTCGGGGATGGTCACCGCCAGCAGCGCCTCGCGCTGGGCACCGAGCTCGGTGCGCTCGGCGACGTGGCGCAGCCGGTCGAAATTGATGTTGGCGCCGCTGACCACCGCGACCAGGCTGGCGTCGCGCAGCGCGTGCCGCTCGACGTAGCGCTTGAGCCCGGCCACCGCCAGCGCGCCGGCCGGCTCGGCGATCGCGCGGGTGTCCTCGAACAGGTCGCGGATCGCCGCGCAGATCTCGTCGTTGCTGACCAGCACCACCTCGTCGACGCAGCGCCGCGCGATCCGGAACGGCTCGCGCCCGACCTGGCGCACGGCGACGCCGTCGGCGAACACCCCGACCTGGTCGAGCGCGACGCGGCGGCCGGCGTGCAGCGCCGCGTGCAGCGAGCCGGCATCCTCGGGCTCGACGCCGACGATGCGGATCTCGGGGCGCAGGGTCTTCACGTAGGCGGCGATGCCGGCGATCAGGCCACCGCCGCCGACCGGGACGAACAGCGCGTCGAGCGGGTCCGGGTGCTGGCGCAGCAGTTCCATCGCCACGGTCCCCTGGCCGGCGATGATCTCGCGGTCGTCGTAGGGTGGCACCAGCACCAGCCCGCGGCTGCGCGCCAGCGCCCGCGCGCGCTGCTCCGCGGCGTCGTAGCTGTCGCCGTGCAGCAGCGTCTCGGCGCCGAGCCGGGCGACCGCGTCGACCTTGATCGGCGGCGTCGTGCGCGGCATCACGATCAGTGCCCGGATGCCCAGCCGCCGCGCCGCCAGCGCCACCCCCTGGGCGTGGTTGCCGGCCGAGGCGGCGACCACGCCGCGCCGGCGTCGTTCCGCGCTCAGGTGGAACAGCTTGTTGTAGGCGCCGCGCAGCTTGAACGAGAAGATCGGCTGCAGGTCC
>DATCZX010000034.1:0-2364 GCA_036525695.1 Gammaproteobacteria bacterium
GCATCCGGCGCGTCAGCGGCTAGCGGACCACCGGACCGGGTGCCTGCATGGCCTGCTGCAGCCGCTCCACCAGTTCGGCCCAGTCCACGCGGCGCACGTGGCCGATCACGTCGATGCGCGGCAGCCCGCCGCCCTTGACCAGATAATAGCCAGTCGCCGCCGGCTCGACACCGTCGAGCTCGCACACCGCGCCGCGCAGCCGGCAGCGCAGCCCGAGCCGGGCGTAGCCGAAATCGTCGAAGAAGCGCAGCGCGCTGCGCGACAGCGCCCCGCTGAGGCCGCCGAGGCTGGAGAGGCTGTCGATCGCGCGCTGGCTGATCCGGTGCCGCGAACGGTCGTCGGCGGGCGTCTGCAGCACCGCGTCGAAGCGCACCGGGCGCCAGTCCTGCAGCAGCAGGCCGTCGATCCGGCCAGCGAGCCGGCCCTCGATCCGGCCGATGGTGAAGGTCCGCGTCAGCAGTTCCAGGTCGAGGTCGTCGACTTGCACCTCGGCGCGCAGCACCGGCAGCGGCCCGAGCATCCGTTCCAGCTGCAGCCCGTCGATCGACACCTCGCCGTCGAACGCCGCGACCCTGAGCGTGCCGTCGACGCTCAGCGTGCGCTCGGCCAGGCGCAGCCCGGGCAGCTCGCCGGCCAGCGTGCCGGCCATCGGCGGCCAGCCGAAGGCGACGCTGAGCGCCTGCAGCGACACCGGCTCCAGCGTCGCCGCCAGCTCCGCCACCGGGGCCGTGCCGCCGAGCCCGTCGACCTGCAGCCGCGCCACCGCCAGCGCACCGTCGACCAGCGGCAGGCGCAGCGGCGCGAGCAGCTCGAGGCGCCCGGCGGCGAGCCGGAAGCGCGCCTCCCCCGCCCCGAGCGCCAGCCGCAGCAGGTGCCCGCCGTCCCAGTCGAGGCGGCTGGCGGGGCCCGCGCGGCTGCCCCAGGCCAGTTCGCCGTCGAGGCCCGAGAGCGCGAAGCGGCCGCGGCCGTCGAGCAGGCTGACCGCCTCCGGCCGCACCCGGGCCTGCCAGTCGCCGTCGCGGTAGGCGAGTTCCCCGGAGAGGCGCCCGCCGGGCTGCAGGTCGTCGAGCACCGTGCCGATCAGCCACGGCTGCAGCAGCGTGCGGTAGAGCAGCGGCAACTCGGCGCTCTCCCAGCCGAGCCGGAGCGCCTGCGGCGGCCACGGCGCGGCAGGGTCCAGCCGCATGCTGCCGGCAGCGCGGTAGGCGTCCCCCTGGCTGAACTGCAGCCGCTCGATCTCGAGCGGGCCGGCGAGCGGCCAGCTGCCGGCCAGCTCCAGCCGCAGCGCGCCGTCGGCAACGTCGAACAGCCACGGCTCGAGGTACAGCGCACCCGCGGTGACGGCCAGCTCGGCCTCGCCGCGACGCCCGGCAGGGTCCTGGGACAGCCGCCCACGCAGGCGCAGCGCCAGCCCCTCTCCGGCCAGGCCGCCGTCGGCACGGTCGAACCCGACCCCGTTCCCGTCCAGCACGAACTCGAGCGTCAGGGCGCGTGCCGCCGCAGCCAGCGTTGCCGTGCCGCTGGCGCGCGCGCCGGACCCCGGCACGATCGGCAGCTCCGGCGACCAGGTCGTCGCCAGGCAGTCCGCGGCGAGGTCGCTGGCGGCGAGTTCCGCTCGCCATCCCTGCGCGTCACCGGCGAAATGGCCATCGAGCCGGCCTCCGCAGTGGCGCAGCCCCCGCAGCTCCAGCTCCCAGGCCGCCTCGCCCGGGCGGTAGGCGAAGCTGGCCGGCGTGGCCTGGTACTCGGCAGGCGCAGCCGCCAGCCAGAGTTCCGCCGCGGGGCACAGGTAGGCCCCGTCCTGCAGTTGCAGCCGGGGGCAGCGCACGCGGACGTCGTCGAGCCGAAGCGCGGGCTGTTCCAAGCGCACCTCCGCGATGCGCAGCTCCAGCTGCAGCGCCCCGTCGGCATGCCAGGCCCAGGAGAGGCCGAGGCCTTGAGCCCGCCACCCGGTCCCCGCGATCTGCCCGAGGTTCAGCTCCCCGCCTGGCGCGGCCGCACCGGGGGCGAGCCAGGCGCACGTCGACAGCAGCAGGACGGCGCGGGTGATTCCGGCCACGGCGAGTGGAATCAGTTGCCCGGGAACACCCCGGTGGAGAGGTAGCGGTCGCCCCGGTCGCAGACCACGGTGACGATGACCGCGTCCTTGAGCGTCGCGGCCAGCCGCAGCGCGACGTGCATCGCCCCGCCGGAGGAGATGCCGCCGAAGATGCCCTCCTCCTTCGCCATGCGCCGCGTCATTTCCTCGGCCTCGGCCTGGCTGACGTACTCCAGCCGGTCCACCCGCGTCTTGTCGTAGATCTTCGGCAGGTAGGCCTCCGGCCACTTGCGGATGCCGGGGATCTGCGCGCCCTCCTCGGGCTG
>DATCZX010000035.1:0-2148 GCA_036525695.1 Gammaproteobacteria bacterium
GGCGGGTGCGCTGCGCGCCGTCGTTGCTGGTGGCGGTCGGGCCGGCGGCGGTCGGGCTCAGCGCGCCGCCGTTGTCCTGCGCCCACTCGTACTGGTAGAAGGCGCTCATGCCGTTGCCGAGGTCCTCGGCGCCGTTGAAGCCGAAGCGCAGCTTGTCGTTGTCGACGGTCCAGCTCTCGCTTTTGCCGTTGTCGTTGTACTCGATGATGCCGTCCATGATGCCGTAGACGCCGGCCTGCGCGGCGAGCGGGGCGAACAGCGCGGCTGCCACCGCGGAGCGAAGAAGATTGCGAGTCATGTGCACATTCCTCCCAAAAGGGTTGTTGGTTGTCTGAACAGACGCACGGACTATAGCCAGCGAGAACCGGCAATGCAAGCCCCTTGGTGAGAAAAAAACTACATCGGGCCAGCACTGTTGTTAAACTGCAACAAAAAAGCAGGGGATACCGCCATCGGCAAGTTGCAATTTATCAAATTCAATGGTTTGCATGGCATGCCTCAGGTTGGTTTGGATGTCATGGCGGCCCTTGTCGCGCGCCCTCCACGACCCTGCAGGCCGCGCTTGATGCACTGCAGCGACCGCTGTTGCTGCGGCGCGTCAGCGCGCGGCCGGGCCGCGCGCGCACGCCACGCCTTCCCCGCCGGCGCCCCGCTCCGGTAACCTTGGCGCCTGCCCGCCGCCCGCACGACGCCCCATGGCCTCGCCGATCGCGATCAAGGACTACCTGCTGGAGAGCCAGCTGACGCTGAACCGCGTGGTGCTGGCGCTGGTGGTGATCGGCCTGCTGTTCGGCGGGCTGGCGCTGCGCCTGGTCTACCTGCAGGTCGAGAGCCACGCCCACTACCGCAACCTGGCGCGCGACAACCGGGTCAAGATCGAGCCGCTGCCGCCGACCCGCGGCCTGCTGCTCGACCGCCGCGGCCGGCGCGTCGCCGAGAACCGGCCGGCGTTCAGCCTCGAGCTGACCCCCGAGCTGGTGCCCGACATGGAGGCGACGCTGGCCGCGCTGGCCGCGCTGGTCGAGATCTCGCCGGGCGACCTCGAGCGCTTCCGCAAGCTGGTCGCGCGCCAGCCGCGCTTCGAGAGCATCCCGCTGCGCTTCCGCCTGAGCGAGGCCGAGGTCGCGCGGCTGGCGATCAACCGCCACCGCTTCCCCGGGGTCGACGTCGAGGCGCGGCTCGACCGCCACTACCCCTACGGCAGCGCGCTGGCCCACGCCCTCGGCTACGTCGGCCGGGTCAGCCTCGAGGACCTGCAGGTGCTCGACGAGAGCGCCTACCGCGGCACCACGCACATCGGCAAGCTCGGGGTCGAGAGGGCCTACGAGGCGGTGCTGCACGGGACGGTCGGCCTGCAGGAGGTCGAGGTCAACGCGCAGGGCCGCGAGCTGCACGTGCTGGCGCAGGACCCGCCGGCGCAGGGGGCGCAGCTGCGCCTCGCGCTCGACGTCGACGTGCAGCTGGCGGCGATCGCCGCGCTCGGCGGGCGCGCCGGCGCGGTGGTCGCGATCGACACGCAGAGCGGCGGCGTGCTGGCGCTGGTCAGCGAGCCGAGCTACGACCCGGACGTGTTCGTCCACGGCATCTCGACCCGGGACTACGCCGAGCTGACCGGCGCGCCGAAGCGCCCGCTGTTCAACCGCGCGCTGCTCGGCCGCTACCCGCCGGGGTCGACGATCAAGCCGTTCCTGGGCCTGCTCGGGCTGCAGGACGGGCTGGTGCGGCAGAACAGCCGCAAGTACTGCCCCGGCTACTTCCAGCTCGAGGGGCGCGAGCACAAGTACCGCGACTGGAAGAAGCAGGGCCACGGCTCGGTCGACCTGCACGACGCCATCGTCCAGTCGTGCGACGTCTACTACTACGATCTCGCCCACCACCTCGGCATCGACCGCCTGCACGACTACCTGGCCGGCTTCGGCTTTGGCCGGCGCAGCGGCATCGACGTCGGCGGCGAGAGCGCCGGGCTGCTGCCGTCGAGCCGCTGGAAACGCGCCGCGCGCAACCTGCCCTGGTACCCCGGCGAGACGCTGATCGCCGGCATCGGCCAGGGCTTCATGCAGACCACGCCGCTGCAGCTTGCCGTTGCCACCGCGCAGCTTGCACGCGGCGGGCTGGCGCTGACGCCGCGCCTGGTGCTCGACCGGGCGC
>DATCZX010000036.1:0-3975 GCA_036525695.1 Gammaproteobacteria bacterium
GGGACCAGGTACTGCTGCTTGCCGGCGGCCTTCGAGTACTTGTCGAACAGCGCCTTGAAGCGGTCGTAGGCGCGCAGCGTCGGCTTCATCATCTTCGACAGCGGGCCTGCCTCGCTGTGCTCGGGGGCGATCTTCAGGTAGCCGCCGACGTGGTGCGTCGCGAGCTCCTTGACGTACTCGGGGCTCTCGGCGGCGAGGTCGTAGCGCACGCCGGAGGCGATCAGCACCTTCTTGATCCCCGGCAGCGCGCGCGCCTTGCGGTAGAGGTCGATCAGCGGTGCGTGGTCGGTGTCCAGCGTCGGGCAGATGTCCGGGTAGACGCACGACAGGCGCCGGCACTTCGCCTGCACCTCCGGCTTCGAGCAGTTCAGCCGGTACATGTTCGCGGTCGGCCCGCCGAGGTCGGAGATCACCCCGGTGAACCCCGGCACCTGGTCGCGGATGCTCTCGATCTCGCGCAGCACCGAGTCGGTCGAGCGGCTCTGGATGATGCGTCCCTCGTGCTCGGTGATCGAGCAGAAGGTGCAGCCGCCGAAGCAGCCGCGCATCAGGCTGACCGAGGTGCGGATCATCTCGTCGGCCGGGATCCGCGCGTCGCCGTAGGCCGGGTGCGGCCGGCGCGTGTAGGGCAGCTCGTAGACGCGGTCGAGTTCTTCGGTGGCCAGCGGCCACGGCGGCGGGTTGAGCACCAGCTCGGCGGTGCCGTGGTGCTGCACCAGCGCGCGCGCGTTGGGCGGGTTCGACTCGAGGTGCAGCAGCCGCGACGCGTGCGCGTAGGCGCGCTTGTCCTGCTTGACCTGCTGGTACGACGGCAGCCGCAGCGCGCTGTGCGCGCGGTCCTTCAGCGACACCGGGATCGCGTCCGGGTCGCTGGCGTCGATCACCTGCAGCTCGTCCGGCAGCCGGCGGCAGGCGTAGGCGCTGCCGCGCAGGTCGCGGATCGTGTTGATCGGCTCGCGCCGCGCGAGGCGGTGGGCGACCTCGACCACCGCGCGCTCGGCGTTGCCGAACAGCAGCAGGTCGGCGCGCGCGTCGAACAGGAGCGACCGTCGGACTGTTTCCGACCAGCCGTCGAAGTGCGCGGTGCGGCGCAGGCTCGCCTCGATCCCGCCGAGCACCAGCGGCACGTCGCGGAACGCCTCGCGGCAGCGCTGCGCGTAGACGAGGGTGCAGCGGTCGGGGCGTTTGCCGCCCTCGCCGTGCGGGGTGTAGGCGTCGTCGCTGCGCGGCAGCCGGTCGGCCGTGTAGCGGTTGACCATCGAGTCCATGTTGCCGGCGGTGATGCCGAAGAACAGCGTCGGCCGGCCGAGCGCGGCGAACGGCGCGGCGCTGTCCCAGGCCGGCTGCGCGATCACCCCGACGCGGAAACCGTGCGCCTCGAGCAGCCGGCCGATCACCGCGGCGCCGAAGCTCGGGTGGTCGACGAAGGCGTCGCCGGTGACCAGGATCACGTCGCAGGCGTCCCAGCCGAGCGCGTCCATCTCGGCGCGCGACATCGGCAGCACCGGCGCGGGCAGCATGCGCTGCGCCCAGTACGGGCGGTGGGAGAAGAGGCCGGGCGGGGGCGTGATCATCGGCACGGGACCGGGAGCGGGGGCACCATGATACCCCCGCCCCGGCTTACTCGCCGACCGCGGCCGCCAGCGCGGCCTCGAGCAGGTGCCCGGGGATCGCCCGCGAGCGGCGGCTGTCGAGGTCCATGCAGACGTACAGCACCGTCGCCGTCATCGCCTGCTTGCCGCTGGAGACGTCGTAGAGGTGGAAGCGGCAGGTCATCTTCTTGCCCGCCGCGGAGACGATCGCGCCCTGCATGCGGATCACGTCGCCAAGCCCGACCTCGGCGGTGTAGTCGATGTTCATGTTCACCGCGACCAGGCCGACGCGGTGCCGGTCGACCGCCGACTTGCCCAGCCCGACCTCGGTCATCAGCGAGAAGAACGAGTCGCTGATCGCGGCGACGTAGTAGGCCACGTTCATGTGGCCGTAGATGTCGCACATCTCGGCCGAGACCATGCGGCGGAAGGTTTCGCGGTAGCCGGGCATGCGGCGCTCTCCGGTGGGTGGGCGGGACAGGTGACAGCGTGGCGCCGGCCGCGGCGCCGGTCAATCGCCGCCACCGGCGCGGCTGACCTGGCGCAAGGCGGGCGCGGCGGGGATCGCCTACGGTGGCCGCACCGGCATGTCCTGCCGTGACCGCACGAGCCCCGAACCGATGGATGCCCCGACCCGCCTGCCCGACCTCGACGCGCTGCCGCTGCGCTTCGACAACCGCTTCGTCCGCGAGCTGCCGGGCGACCCGTCGGGCGCGCCGCACCCGCGCCAGGTGCACGGCGCCTGCTACTCGCGCGTGCAGCCGCGCCGCGCCTCCGCCCCGCAGCTGCTGGCCCACGCGGCCGAGGTCGCCGAACTGCTCGGCCTCGACGCCGCGGCGGTCGCCGCGCCGGCCTTCGCCGAGGTGTTCGCCGGCAACCGCCAGCTGCCGGGCATGGACCCCTACGCGATGTGCTACGGCGGCCACCAGTTCGGCCAGTGGGCCGGCCAGCTCGGCGACGGCCGCGCGATCAACCTCGGCGAGGTGGTCAACGCGCGCGGCGAGCGCTGGGCGCTGCAGCTCAAGGGCGCCGGGCGCACGCCTTACGCGCGCAGCGCCGACGGCCTCGCGGTGCTGCGCTCGTCGGTGCGCGAGTTCCTGTGCAGCGAGGCGATGCACCACCTCGGCGTGCCGACCACCCGCGCGCTGAGCCTGGTCACCACCGGCGACCCGGTGCTGCGCGACATGTTCTACGACGGCAACCCGCGCCACGAGCCGGGCGCGGTGGTGTGCCGCGTCGCGCCGTCGTTCACCCGCTTCGGCAACTTCCAGATCTTCGCCTCGCGCGGCGACCTCGAGAACCTGCGGCGGCTGGCCGACTACACCCTGGCCACCGACTTCCCGCACCTCGGGCCGCCGTCGCCGGCGACCTACCTGGCGTGGTTCGACGAGGTCTGCCGGCGCACCGCCGAGACCGTCGTGCACTGGATGCGCGTCGGCTTCGTCCACGGCGTGATGAACACCGACAACATGTCGATCCTCGGCCTGACCATCGACTACGGCCCGTACGGCTGGCTCGAGGACTACGACCCGGCCTGGACCCCGAACACCACCGACGCCGAGGGGCGCCGCTACCGCTTCGGCGCGCAGCCGCAGGTGGCGCAGTGGAACCTGTGGCAGCTGGCCAACGCTCTGGCGCCGCTGGTCGACGACACCGAGGGGCTGACCGCGTCGCTCGAGGCGTTCGTCGGCCACTACGAGAGCGGCTGGCGCGCGATGCTGGCCGGCAAGCTCGGCCTGCAGGCGTTCGACCCGGCCGGCGACACCGCGCTGGTCGAGGAGCTGCACGGCGTGCTGCAGCAGGTCGAGACCGACATGACGCTGTTCTACCGCGGGCTGGCCGAGGTGCCGGCGGCGCCGGCGGCGGACGATGCCGAGGCGCTGAGCGCGCCGCTGGCTGATGCCTGGTACCGGCCCGAGCAGGTCGACGCCGGCTACCGCCAGCGCCTCGCGAGTTGGCTCGACGCCTACCGCGCCCGCGTGCGCCGCGACGGCACGCCGGACGCCGAGCGCCGTGAACGGATGCACGCGGTCAACCCGAAGTACGTGCTGCGCAACTACCTTGCCCAGCAGGCGATCGACCTGGCCGAGCAGGGCGATGGCAGCCTGGTGGTCGAGCTACTGGACGTGCTGCGGCGGCCCTACGACGAGCAGCCCGGCAACGAACGCTTCGCGCAGAAGCGCCCGGAGTGGGCCCGGCACAAGCCCGGCTGCTCGATGCTCTCGTGCAGCTCCTGATTCGGCGATGGTGATGTCGGACTGAAGTCCGACCCACAAAGAATCCAGGAACCTGTCACCCCTGTAGGTCGGGCTTCAGCCCGACGGGATGCCTGGTCGGTGCTGCGAAGCCCGATGCAGTTGTAAGGTGCGGTGACGCAGGAACC
>DATCZX010000037.1:0-2082 GCA_036525695.1 Gammaproteobacteria bacterium
CGCGCCGGCCGCCGCCGGCGCCGACCTTCACCCCGAGCGAGAAGATCCAGGCCGACAGCGCCGTGGCCTTCCCGGTCGACATCTGAGCCGCCTCGCAGGAGCCTGCCCCATGCCCAGCCGCCCCCGCTCCGAGTTCGTCTACCAGGTGTTCGCGCTGCTGATCGCCTTCATCCTGGTCCACGCGCTGTACGTCGCGCTGGTGCGGCCGCAGGCCGAGGTCGACCTGCAGGCGGCCGCCGCGGCGCTGCAGGCCGAACCCGAGCGCGAGCCGCCGCGCTCGTTCTACGTGGTGCTCAAGGACTACGAGCAGGAGGCGTGCCTGGTGCTGGCGCTGTGGGCGCTGGCGATCCTCGGCTACAAGGCGCTGGCGGGGCTGCGCCAGCAGCGGCTGCTCGAGCGCGACCTGCTGCAGCTGCCGGAGACGCTGCCGGTCGGCGCCGAGGACACCCGCGAGCTGGTCGGCCGGCTGGCCGCGCTGCCGCACGACGAGCGCGAGGCGCTGCCGGCGCGCGCGCTGCTGACCGCGGTCGAGCGCTTCGCCGCGACGCGCAACGTGCAGGATGTCTCCACCGCGACCCGCGACCTGTGCCAGGCGGAGGGCGAGCGGCTGGAGTCGGAGCTGTCGATCATCCGTTACATCGCCTGGGCGATCCCGTCGGTCGGCTTCATCGGCACCGTGCGCGGCATCGGCGACGCGCTGGGCCAGGCGCACCGCGCGGTCGCCGGCGACATCACCGGGGTCACCGCGAGCCTCGGCGTCGCCTTCAACTCGACCTTCATCGCGCTGGTGATCAGCATCGTGCTGATGTTCTTCGTGCACCAGCTGCAGCTGCTGCAGGAGCGGCTGGTGCTCGACAGCGAGCGCTACGTCGACCACCGGCTGATCCGGCGGCTGCGCGGCTGACCACGCATGGCCCGGCGCCGCGCCCTGTCGCCGTTCTCGCTGTCGTTCCTCGACATCATGTTCTGCGGCTTCGGCGCGGTGGTGCTGCTGGTGCTGATCCTCGACCACGACACCGTGCGCGAGCGCGAGGAGACCTTCTCCGACCTGCGCAGCGAGGCGGTGCGGCTGGAGCGCGAGCGGCTCGGTTCGCGCCAGTCGCTGGAGCGCGCGCGCGGCGAGCTCGACGCCGCCAGCCGCCGGCTGGCCGAGACCGAGGGGGCGGCGGCGCTGGTGCAGCAGCGGATCCGCGAGCTCGAGCTCGAGCTGGCCCAGCACGAGCAGCAGACCCTGGCGCGGCGCGCGGACGTGGCCCGGCTCAGCTCCGACCTGCAGAGCCTGGATGCCGAGCAGCGCCGGCTCGCGGCCGAGGCCGCGGCGGCGGCAGAGGCCGGCAACCGGGTCCGCGCGTTCCGGGGCGAGGGCGACCGCCAGTACCTGACCGGGCTGAAGCTCGGCGGCGAGCGCATCCTGCTGCTGGTCGACGCCTCGGCGAGCATGCTCGACGAGACCGTGGTCAACGTGGTCCGGCGGCGCAACATGGACGCCGACCAGCGCCGCGCGGCGCCGAAGTGGCGGCGCGCGCTGGCCACCGCCGAGTGGCTGGTCAGCCAGCTGCCACCGACCGCGCGCTACCAGCTCTACGCCTTCAACACCCGCGCCTGGGCCACGCTGCCGGGCAGCGACGGGCGCTGGCTCGACCCGGCCGACCCGGCCGAGCTGGAGCGGGCGGTGGCCGGGCTGCAGCAGCTGGCGCCGGAGGGCGGCACCAGCCTGCAGCGCGCGTTCGAGGCCGCCGCGGCGCTGTCGCCGCGCCCGGACAACGTGCTGCTGGTCACCGACGGGCTGCCGACCCAGGGGCGCGGACGGCCGTCCGGGACCACGGTCAGCGCCGACGAGCGGCTCAAGCACTTCTTCGCCGCGCGCCGCGCGCTGCCGGAGCGGGTCCCGGTGAACACCGTGCTGCTGCCGATGGAGGGCGACGCCTGGGCCGCGGCCGCCTACTGGTTGCTCGCGACCGAGACCGGCGGCTCGTTCCTGACCCCGGCGCGGGACTGGCCGTGAAGCGCCGCACGCGCCGCGAGGTGGAGATCTTCAGCCTGTCGTTCCTCGACGTGGTCTCGTGCGGCTTCGGCGCGATC
>DATCZX010000038.1:0-9486 GCA_036525695.1 Gammaproteobacteria bacterium
TTCGTGCTGCCGATCGCCTTCGGCGGCCTGCTGCACTTCCCGCGCGGCAGCGTCGACCCCGACGTCTTCGTGCTCGCGCTGCCGCTCGACGGCGGGCGCACCGAGCTGGCGACGCTGATCTTCCTCGGCGGGCTGTCGGCCGCCACCGGCATGGTGATCGTCGCCACCATCGCGCTGTCGACGATGATCTGCAACGACCTGGTGATGCCGATCCTGCTGCGCGTGCGCGGGTTGCGGCTCAAGGAGCGCCCCGATCTCAGCGGCCTGCTGCTGGCGATCCGCCGCGGCGCGATCGGCCTGATGCTGCTGCTCGGCTACGTCTACTTCCGGCTGATCGGCGAATCCTACGCGCTGGTCAGCCTCGGCCTGCTGTCGTTCGCCGCGGCGGCGCAGTTCGCACCGCCGATCCTGGTCGGCCTGTACTGGCGCCAGGCCTCGCGCCACGGCGCGCTGGCCGGGCTGCTCGGCGGCTTCCTGGTCTGGTGCTACACCCTGCTGCTGCCGGCCTTTGCCCGCTCCGGCTGGCTCGACCTCGGCTTCGTCGAGCACGGGCCGTTCGGCCTCGACTGGCTGCGTCCCTACGCGCTGTTCGGCCTCAGCGGCCTCGACGCGGTCAGCCACAGCGTGTTCTGGAGCATGCTGGTCAACGTCGGCCTGCTGGTCGGCGTCTCGCTGTTCGCGCGCGAGCGCACCATCGACCGCGTGCAGGCGGCGCTGTTCGTCGACGTGTTCCGCCGCGATGGCGGCGGCGCGCACTACTGGGAGGGCAGCGCCAACGTCGCCGAGCTGCAGCGGCTGCTGGCGCGCTTCCTCGGCCGCGAGCGCGCCAGCGCGGTGTTCGCCGGGTTTGCCCGGCACCGCGGCATCGACCTCGACGGCGCGGTCGAGGCGATGCCCGAGCTGCTCAACCTGGCCGAGCGCGAGCTGGCCGGGGCGATCGGCGCCTCCTCGGCGCGGGTGATGATGTCGACCGTGGTCCAGGGCGAGGTGCTCGGCCTGGACGGCGTGCTGAAGATCCTCGACGAGACCTCGCAGGTGATCGAGTACAGCCACCGCCTGGAGCTGAAGTCGCGCGAGCTCGAGCGCGCGACCGCCGAGCTCAAGGCGGCCAACGAGCGGCTGCAGGAGCTCGACCGGATGAAGGACGAGTTCGTCTCCACCGTCAGCCACGAGCTGCGCACCCCGTTGACCTCGATCCGCGCCTTCTCCGAGATCCTGATGCGCGACGCGGAGATGCCCGGCGAGCGCCGCCACGAGTTCCTCGGCATCGTGGTCAAGGAGAGCGAGCGGCTGAGCCGGCTGATCAACCAGGTGCTCGACATGACCCGGATCGAGTCCGGGCAGGTCGACTGGCAGAGCGAACAGCTCGACCTGCGCGTGATCGTCGACGAGGCACTGGCGGCGACCAGCCAGCTGTTCGACGAGCGCGAGGTGGCGCTGCACTGGGTGCGGCCGGACGGCGAGGTGGCGGTGGTGGCCGACCACGACCGGCTGATACAGGTGATCATCAACCTGCTCGCCAACGCGGTGAAGTTCTGCCCCGCCGCGAGCGGGCGGGTCGAGGTCGCCCTCGAGCGGGACGACGGCCAGGCGCGGGTCACGGTGGCAGACAACGGCCCGGGCATCCCGCGCGACCAGCAGCAGCGGGTGTTCGACCGCTTCCACCAGATTGCCGGGCGCGATGGCGCGAAACCGCACGGCAGCGGCCTCGGCCTGGCGATCACCCGGCGCATCGTCGAGCACCACGGCGGGCGCATCTGGGTCGAGAGCCGGGTCGGCAGCGGCGCCCGCTTCATCTTCGTGCTGCCGCTCGGGCGGCGCTCGGCGGAGCCCGCCGAGGGCCTCGCCTGACCGCGAGCACGCGGCGACCGCCGGGCTCCCGGCGGCAGCCCGTATAATGCCGCGGCCACCCCCCGAACCAGAGCATGACCACCGCCCTCGAACTGCGCGACCTGCGGAAGACCTACGCGAACGGCCTGGAGGCCCTCAAGGGGGTCTCGCTGAGCGTGCGCGAGGGGGACTTCTTCGCCCTGCTCGGGCCGAACGGCGCCGGCAAGTCGACCGCCATCGGCATCGTCTGCTCGCTGGTCAACAAGAGCGGTGGCAGCGTGCACATCTTCGGCCACGACCTCGACGGCGACCTCGCCGCGGCCAAGCGCCACCTCGGGCTGGTGCCGCAGGAGTTCAACTTCAACGTCTGGGAACCGGTCGAGGAGATCCTGGTCAACCAGGCCGGCTACTACGGCATCCCGGCCAGCGAGGCGGTCCCGCGCGCCGAGCGCTACCTGAAGCAGCTCGGCCTGTGGGACAAGCGCCACGGCATGGCGCGCGACCTCTCCGGCGGCATGAAGCGCCGGCTGATGATCGCCCGCGCCCTGGTGCACGAGCCGCGCCTGCTGATCCTCGACGAACCGACCGCCGGCGTCGACATCGAGCTGCGGCGCTCGATGTGGCGCTTCCTGCGCGAGCTGAACGCCCAGGGCACCACGATCATCCTGACCACGCACTACCTCGAGGAGGCCGAGAGCCTCTGCCGCAACATCGCCATCATCGACCACGGGCAGATCGTCGAGGACAGCGACATGAAGTCGCTGCTGAACAAGCTGAACCTGCAGACCCTGATCCTGGACCTCGCCGAGCCGCTGGCGGCGCTGCCGGACCTCGGCCACTTCCCGCTGCGCGGGGTCGACGCGCAGACGCTCGAGGTCGACGTCAGCCGCGAGCACGACCTCAACGCGCTGTTCGCCGCGCTCGACCGCCACGGGCTGCGGGTGGTCAGCCTGCGCAACAAGAGCAACCGCCTGGAGGAGCTGTTCGTGCGGCTGATCGAGGAGGGCAAGCTGCGCGGTCACGGCGCCGCGGGAGGCGGCGCATGAGCCGGCTGGCGCGCTACCGGGTCGCGTTCTGGACCATCCTGGTCAAGGAGGTGCGCCGTTACCTGCGCATCTGGGTCCAGACCGTGGTGCCGGCGGCGATCAGCACGGCCCTCTACTTCCTGATCTTCGGCCAGCTGATCGGTTCGCGCATCGGCGACATGGACGGGCACCGCTACATCGACTTCATCGTCCCCGGCGTGATCATGATGGCGATCATCAACAACGCCTACTCGAACGTGGTGTCGTCGTTCTTCAGCGCCAAGTTCCAGCGCCACGTCGAGGAGATGCTGGTCTCGCCGATGCCCAACGCGGTGATCCTGCTCGGTTTCGTCTCCGGCGGGGTCGCCCGTGGCCTGACCGTGGGCGTCGCGGTGACCCTGGTCTCCACGCTGTTCATCGACCTGCAGGTGCACCACCTGGGGCTGACCCTGGCGGTCGCCGTGCTGACCGCGACGCTGTTCGCGCTCGGCGGCTTCATCAACGGGGTCTACGCCAAGAGCTTCGACGACATCTCGATCATCCCGACCTTCGTGCTGACCCCGCTGATCTACCTCGGCGGGGTGTTCTACAGCATCGAACTGCTGCCCGAGTTCTGGCACGGGGTCTCGCTGTTCAACCCGATCCTCTACATGATCAACGCCTTCCGCTACGGCTTCCTCGGTGTCGCCGACATCGCCATCGGCACCGCCTTCTCGATCATCGGGCTGTTCATCGTCGGGCTCTACCTGTTCGCGCTGTGGCTGCTCGAGCGCGGGGTGGGCACGCGCAGCTGAGGGGCCCGGCCGGGCCCGGGTGGCGGGCCCACGCGGAACGCATGCGGGCGGCTGGGGTCCTTGCTAGTATTAGGCCGCCGCTGGAACGCCCGCGTTCCCCCAGTCGCCGAGGAAACCCGATGCTCAGGATCACCCTTCTGCTGGTGTCGCTGTTCAGCGTGGCCACGGCCACCGCCGGCACCCGGACCCACGCCCTGGCGATGCACGGGACGCCGAAGTACGCAGCGGACTTCCCGCACTTCGACTACGCGAACCCGCGGGCGCCGAAGGGCGGCGCGGTGCGCCTCGCCGACATCGGCAGCTTCGACTCCCTGAACCCGTTCATCATCAAGGGCCAGTCCGCCGAGGGGCTCGGTGCGACCTACGACTCGCTGACCACCGCCTCGGCCGACGAGCCGTTCACCCGCTACGGCCTGCTCGCCGAGTCGATGGAGATCGCCGACGACCGCTCGTGGATCACCTTCGCGCTGCGCCCGGAGGCACGCTGGCACGACGGCCGGCCGGTCACCGTCGACGACGTGATCTTCACCTTCGAGACCATCCGCCGCGACGGCTCGCCGCAGCTGCGCTTCTACTACGCCGGCATCGCGTCGATCGAGCAGGTCGGCGAGCGCGAGGTGAAATTCACCTTCAGCGACCGTGACAACCGCGAGCTGCCGCTGATCGTCGGCGAGCAGTCGATCCTGCCCAGGCACTACTGGGAGGGCCGGGACTTCGCCAAGACCACGCTCGAGCCGCCGCTCGGCAGCGGGCCGTACCGGGTCGACAGCCTCGAGGCCGGGCGCTTCATCGTCTACCGCCGGGTGCCGGACTACTGGGGCCGCGACCTGCCGGCCAACGTCGGCCACGCCAACTTCGACACCATCCGCTACGACTACTACCGCGACACCACGGTGGTGATCGAGGCGTTCAAGGCGGGCGAGTTCGATTTCCGGCAGGAGAACTCGTCCAAGCACTGGGCCACCGCCTACGAGATGTCCGAGGTGGCGCAGGGGCTGCTGGCCAAGGAGACGGTCGAGCACAACCGCCCGGCGGGCATGCAGGGCTACGTCTACAACACCCGGCGCGAGCTGTTCCGCGACCCGCGGGTGCGCGAGGCCCTGGCCTGGGCCTTCGACTTCGAGCGCTCCAACCAGACCCTGTTCTACGGCCAGTACACGCGCACCCGCAGCTACTTCGACAACTCCGAGCTGGCCGCCAGCGGGCTGCCGACCCCGGCCGAGCTCGCGCTGCTCGAGCCGTTCCGGGCCGAGCTGCCGCCGCAGGTGTTCGAGCGCGAGTACCAGCCGCCGGTCACCTCCGGCGACGGGCGCATCCGCGACAACCTCGGGCGCGCGTTCGAGCTGCTGACCGCCGCCGGCTGGGTGCTGCGCGAGGGCAAGCTGACCCACGCCGAATCGGGGCTGGTGTTCGAGTTCGAGGTGCTGCTGGTCAGCCCGCTGTTCGAGCGCATCACGCTGCCGTTCGCCAAGAACCTCGAGCGGCTCGGCATCCACGCGCGCGTGCGCACGGTCGACACCGCGCAGTACATCAAGCGGCTGGAGACCTTCGACTTCGACATGATCGTGTTCGTCTGGGGCCAGTCGCTCTCCCCCGGCAACGAGCAGTGGAACTTCTGGGGGACCACCGCCGCGGACCAGCCGGGGAGTCGCAACTTCGCCGGCATCCGCAGCCCGGCGGTCGACGCGCTGATCGGCAAGCTGGTCAGCGCCGAGGACCGCGAGGCGCTGGTCAGCGTGGCGCGTGCGCTCGACCGCGTGCTGCAGTGGGGCCACTACGTGATCCCGCACTGGCACATCGCCTACGACCGGCTGCTCTACTGGAACAAGTTCGGCCGGCCCGAGGTCACCCCGCTGCGCGGGGTGCAGTTCGACACCTGGTGGGTCGAGCCGGAGAAGGAAGCGCGCCTGAAGGGGCGCATCAAGTCGGTCCCGCGCTGAGGTCGAGCAGCCGGCATGGGCGCCTACATCCTCCGCCGCCTGCTGCTGATCGTCCCGACGCTGTTCGGGATCATGGTGCTGAACTTCATCATCGTGCAGGCGGCACCGGGCGGCCCGGTCGAGCAGATCATCGCGCAGCTGCAGGGGCTCGACGTCGAGGCGACCGCCCGGGTCGGCGGCAGTGCCGGTAGCGAGACCGGCGGCGCCCAGCGCCAGCCCGGCAAGCCGGCGCAGGGCAGCGCGACCCAGTCCAGCGGCAAGTACCGTGGCGCGCAGGGCCTCGACCCCGAGTTCATCGCCCAGATCGAGAAGCAGTTCGGCTTCGACAAGCCGGCGCACGAGCGCTTCCTGCAGATGATGGGCAACTACCTGCGCTTCGACTTCGGCGAGAGCTTCTTCCGCGACCGCGGGGTCCTCGAGCTGGTCCTCGACAAGATGCCGGTGTCGATCTCGCTCGGCCTGTGGACCACGCTGCTGGTCTACCTGATCTCGATCCCGCTCGGCATCGCCAAGGCGGTGCGCGACGGCTCGCGCTTCGACGCGGCCAGCAGCATGGTGGTGGTGGTCGGCAACGCGGTGCCGAGCTTCCTGTTCGCGATCCTGCTGATCGTGCTGTTCGCCGGCGGCCGCTACCTGGACTGGTTCCCGCTGCGCGGCCTGACCTCGGAGGACTGGGCGACGCTGGACTGGTGGGCGCGCATCCGCGACTACTTCTGGCACATCACCCTGCCGGTGCTGTCGATGGTGATCGGCGGCTTCGCCGGGCTGACCATGCTGACCAAGAACTCCTTCATGGAGGAGATCAACAAGCAGTACGTGATGACCGCGCGCGCCAAGGGGCTCAGCGAGCGCCGCGTGCTCTACGGCCACGTCTTCCGCAACGCCATGCTGATCGTGATCGCCGGTTTCCCCGGGGCGTTCGTCGGCATCCTGTTCACCGGCGCGCTGCTCACCGAGATCATCTTCTCGCTCGACGGCCTCGGCCTGCTCGGCTTCGAGGCGGCGATCAACCGCGACTACCCGGTGATGTTCGGCACGCTCTACTTCTTCACCCTGCTCGGGCTGCTGCTGAACCTGCTCGGCGACCTGATGTACGTCGCCATCGACCCGCGCATCGACTTCGAGCGGCGGGAGGGGTAGGGCGTGGGCGCGATGTCCAGTGTGCGCATGCTCTCCTCCGTGGGTCGGGGTCGCAGGTGAAGCTCACCCCGATCAACGCCCGCAGGCTGCACAACTTCCGCGCCAACCGTCGCGGCTGGTGGTCGCTGTGGCTGTTCCTGGCGCTGTTCGTCGCCTCGCTGTTCGCCGAGTTCATCGCCAACGACAAGCCGATCCTGGTGCGCTACGCCGGCGAGTTCTACGTGCCGGTCTTCGCCGTCTACCCGGAGACCGCCTTCGGCGGCTTCCTGCCCACCGAGGCGGAGTACAAGGACCCGGAGGTGCGCGAGCTGATCGAGGCGCAGGGCTGGATCGTCTGGCCGCTGATCCCGTTCAGCTACGACAGCATCAACTTCGACCTCAGCGTCCCGGCCCCGGCACCGCCGTCCGGGAACAACTGGCTCGGCACCGACGACCAGGGTCGCGACGTGATCGCGCGGCTGATCTACGGCTTCCGCATCTCGGTGCTGTTCGGCCTGACGCTGACCGTGCTGAGCTCGATCATCGGCGTCGTCGCCGGCGCCGTGCAGGGCTATTTCGGCGGCTGGACCGACCTGCTGTTCCAGCGCTTCATCGAGATCTGGTCGGGGCTGCCGCAGCTCTACCTGCTGATCATCCTGGCCAGCGTGGTCGAGCCCAACTTCTGGTGGCTGCTCGGGCTGATGCTGCTGTTCTCGTGGATGGCGCTGGTGGGCGTGGTGCGCGCCGAGTTCCTGCGTGCGCGCAACTTCGACTACGTGCGTGCGGCGCGCGCCCTCGGCGTCGACAACGTCACCATCATGTTCCGCCACCTGCTGCCGAACGCCATGGTGGCGACGCTGACCTTCGTGCCGTTCATCCTCAACGGCTCGATCACCACGCTGACCGCGCTGGACTTCCTCGGCTTCGGCCTGCCGCCGGGCTCGCCGTCGCTCGGCGAACTGCTGAACCAGGGCAAGAACAACCTGCAGGCGCCGTGGCTCGGGCTCACCGCGTTCTTCGTGCTGGCGGTGATGCTGAGCCTGCTGATCTTCATCGGCGAGGCGGTGCGCGACGCCTTCGACCCGCGCAAGACGGTCGCATGAACGCCACCACGCACCCGTCGTTGCTCCAGGTCGAGGACCTCGCGGTCAGCTTCGAGACCCAGGACGGGACGCTGCACGCGGTGCGCGGGGTCAGTTTCGGCGTCGAGCGCGGCGAGACCGTGGCGCTGGTCGGCGAGAGCGGTTCGGGCAAGTCGGTCACCGCGCTGTCGGTGCTGCAGCTGCTGCCGTACCCGAAGGCGCGCCACCCGTCGGGGCGCATCCTGTTCGCCGGCGAGGACGTGATGCGCCTGCCGCGCGACCGGCTCTGCGAGGTGCGCGGCGGGCAGATCGGCATGATCTTCCAGGAGCCGATGACCTCGCTGAACCCGCTGCACACGATCGAGAAGCAGATCGGCGAGACGCTGCGCCTGCATCGCGGGCTGTCGGTACGCGCGGCGCGCTCGCGCATCGGCGAACTGCTCGAGCTGGTCGGTCTCGAGCGGCTGGCGGGACGCCTCGACGCCTACCCGCACCAGCTCTCGGGCGGCCAGCGCCAGCGGGTGATGATCGCGATGGCGCTGGCCAACGAGCCGGACCTGCTGATCGCCGACGAGCCAACCACCGCGCTCGACGTCACCGTGCAGGCGCAGATCCTGGCGCTGCTGAAGTCGCTGCAGCAGCAGTTCGGCATGGGCCTGCTGCTGATCACCCACGACCTCAACATCGTCCGCCATGTCGCCGACCGGGTCTGCGTGATGACCGACGGCGAGCTGGTCGAGCAGGGCGCCGTGGAGACGCTGTTCGCGCGGCCGCAGCACCCGTACACGCGCAAGCTGCTCGATGCCGAGCCTGGCGGCGCGCCGCTGGCGCCGCGGGCGGGGGCGCAGGAGGTGCTCGCGGCGGAACAGGTCCGGGTCTGGTTCCCGGTCAAGGGCGGCCTGCTGCGGCGCACGCACGATCATGTCAAGGCGGTCGACGGGGTCTCGCTGCGGGTCCGCGCCGGCGAGACGGTCGGCGTGGTCGGCGAGAGCGGTTCCGGCAAGACCACGCTCGCGCTGGCGCTGCTGCGGCTCGAGCGCAGCCGCGGTGCGATCCGTTTCCACGGCCAAGCGATCGACGGCCTCGGCGGACGCCAGCTGCGGCCGCTGCGCCACGCCATGCAGATCGTCTTCCAGGACCCGTTCGGCAGCCTGAGCCCGCGCATGTCGATCGCCCAGATCATCGAGGAGGGGTTGCTGGTGCACCGTGTCGCGCCGGACGCGGCGGCCCGCGACGCGCTGGTGGTCGAGGCGTTGACCGAGGTCGGGCTCGACCCGGAGAGCCGCCACCGCTACCCGCACGAGTTCTCCGGCGGCCAGCGCCAGCGCGTCGCCATCGCCCGGGCGATGGTGCTGAAGCCGTCGCTGTTGGTGCTCGACGAGCCGACCTCGGCGCTCGACCGCTCGGTGCAGGCACAGATCGTCGACCTGCTGCGCGAGCTGCAGCAGCGCCACCAGCTCGCCTACCTGTTCATCAGCCACGACCTCGCCGTGGTGCGCGCGCTGAGCCACCACCTGGTGGTGATGCGCAACGGCGAGGTGGTCGAGCAGGGGCCGGCACGCGAGGTGTTCGAGGCGCCGCAGCAACCCTACACGCGGGCGCTGATCGCGGCGGCGACCGAGCTGGCGGTGGCGCCGGAGGTGGCGCTGGCGACCTGACGGCGTGTCCGGTCTGCCGGGCGCCACCGGCTGCGCCA
>DATCZX010000039.1:0-5184 GCA_036525695.1 Gammaproteobacteria bacterium
GGCGGACTTCAGTCCGACGACGCGACCCGGCAAGGATGTCTGTAGCTTGTGGGTCGGACTTCAGTCCGACGACGCGACCCGGCAAGGATGCCTGTAGCTTGTGGATCGGACTTCAGTCCGACATGTCGGGCTGAAGCCCGACCTACGAAGACCCGTCGGGCTGAAGCCCGACCCACAGGGGTAGCACAGCACGAAGCTTGAAGACGGCGAGCAGAACGAGCCCAGGAGAGACCATGAGCCTGATCCGCCAGCACCTGATCGACCCCGAGGTGTGCATCCGCTGCAACACCTGCGAGGAGACCTGCCCGATCGACGCGGTCACGCACAACGACGACAACTACGTCGTCGATGTCGACAAGTGCAAGTTCTGCCGCGACTGCATCTCGCCGTGCCCGACCGGCGCGATCGACAACTGGCGCACCGTCGAGACGCCCTACACCCTCGACGAGCAGTTCTCGTGGGACGACCTGCCGGAGCAGGCCGACTACGCCGAGGACGCGCCCGACCTGCCCGACGCGAAGGAGGCCGACGCCACCGAGGTGCTGCAGACCGCGCACGCCGGCGAGGGCGGCAAGGTGCTGCCGCCGTTCTCGGCCGCCCACCCGTACGTCAACCTCTACACCCGCGAGAACCCGGTCACCGCGCGCGTCGCCGGCAACTACCGGCTGACCGCCGAGGGCACCGAGTCGGACATCCACCACATCGTGCTCGATTTCGGCGGCACCCCGTTCCCGGTGCTCGAGGGGCAGAGCATCGGCATCATCCCGCCCGGCAGCGACGACAAGGGGCGCCCGCACACCGTGCGCCTCTACTCGGTGGCCAGCGCGCGCGACGGCGAGCGCCCCGGCTACAACAACCTGGCGCTGACGGTGAAGCGC
The DNA here is from genome assembly GCA_036525695.1 of Gammaproteobacteria bacterium. GTDB lineage: Bacteria > Pseudomonadota > Gammaproteobacteria > QNFN01 > QNFN01 > DATCZX01. The sequence goes on from DATCZX010000039.1 coordinate 879, forward strand.
ACGCTGGTCAAGCAGGGCGACTCGGTGGTCGAGGGGCTGGCGTCGAACTTCATCTGCGACCGCAGCAAGGGCGACGAGGTGCAGGTGACCGGCCCGTTCGGCAGCACCTTCCTGATGCCGAACCACCCCGACGCGAACATCATCATGATCTGCACCGGCACCGGTGCCGCGCCGTTCCGCGCGATGACCGAGCGCCGCCGCCGCGCGCAGCCCGACGTGCCCGGCAAGCTGCTGCTGTTCTTCGGCGCGCGCACGCCGGAGGAGCTGCCCTACTTCGGCCCGCTGAGCAAGCTGCCGAAGAGCCTGATCGACGCCGAGCTGGTCTTCTCGCGCCTGCCCGGCCAGCCCAAGGAGTACGTCCAGGACCGCATGCGCAAGCGCGCCGACGACCTCGCCGGGCTGCTGCAGAGCGAGGCCACGCACATCTACGTCTGCGGCCTGAAGGGGATGGAGAAGGGCGTCGAGGAGGCGTTGTCCGACATCTGCCGCGACCACGGCATGGACTGGCGGGAACTCGCCGCCAGCATGCGCCGCACCGGCCGCTACCACGTCGAGACCTACTGACCCGCGGCTGCCGCGAGGTACTCACGGCATGGCCAACGGCGCCAGACCCGACGAGCAGTCCGCCGACACGGCGGTGGACGGCTACATCGCCGCGATCGGCGAGCGCGTGCGCGGCATGCGTGCGCGACGCGGGATGACGCGCAAGCAGCTGGCCCAGCACTCCGGCGTCTCCGAGCGCTACCTGGCGCAGCTCGAAGGCGCCAAGGCGAACATCTCGATCGCCGTGCTGTGGCAGATCGCCGAGGCGATGGACGTCACCCCGCACGACCTGCTGCCCGGCGATGAGCGCCCCTCGATTACGCTGAACCCGTTGCGCCAGTTCCTCGAGCGGCTGACCCCGGAGCAGGAGCAGGCGGCGCACGCGCTGCTGCTCAAGCACTTCGCCCACCCCGAGGGCCCGGTGCGTGGCGTCGCGCTGATCGGCCTGCGCGGCGCCGGCAAGTCGACCCTCGGCCAGCGCCTGGCCGAGGCGGTCGGGGTGCCGTTCATCCGCCTGGTCGACGTGGTCGAGAGCCTCGGCGGCATGTCGATCAGCGAGCTGTTCTCGCTCGGCGGGCAGAAGGCCTACCGGCGGCTCGAGCGCGACGCGCTGCGCCACGTGCTCGACAACTACGAGACCAGCGTGATCGAGGCCGGCGGCAGCCTGGTCTCCGAGCAGGAGACCTACGCCGAGCTGCTCGGCTCGTTCTACACCGTGTGGGTCCGCGCCACCCCCGAGGAGCACATGAGCCGCGTCGTCGTGCAGGGCGACCTGCGCCCGGTGCAGGCCAGCCCCGAGGCGATGGACGACCTCAAGCGCATCCTCGCCGAGCGCGAGTCCGACTACCGCGCCGCGCACCACACCCTCGACACCTCCGGGCGCAGCGTCGAGGCGTGCCTCGAGGAGCTGATGGGGATGGCGCGCTGCTACCTGTGCGGCTTCGGCGCCGACCACCCGGCGAGCAAGGCGTGCGGGTCGCGGTTGTCGCGGCCGTAGTTCGGGTGTGGCAGCGCGACCCACCCTCCCACCGCTAACGCATCACGTCGGCTCGATGCTGGGGTTGTCGGACTGATGTCGCCGCGCATGCGGCGACACCGGCAGCTTGTTCTTTGTAGGTCGGGCTTCAGCCCGACGCGGCAGCTGCTGGCGGCTCCTAACCCAAGGTGTGCCTCCGGGGGCGGCTTTGCCACCGGGAGACGGCGCATGGATCTCACCCCTTTCCCGGGGGCCCGGAGTGTGCCGCTATACTGCCCGGACACACTCCTGCGGAAACCGCCATGAACGACTGCGTGCCCGCGCTCGAGGTCCGCGGGCTGCACAAGCGCTTCGGCGAACACGAGGTGCTCAGGGGCATCGACCTGACCGCGCGCCAGGGCGACGTGATCTCGCTCATCGGCAGCAGCGGCACGGGCAAGAGCACCTTCCTGCGCTGCATCAACCTGCTCGAGGTCCCGGACGCCGGCACCATCCGCGTGCACGGCGAGGAGCTCAAGCTGCGCTCGCGCCGCGACGGTGCGCGCGAGGCGGCGGACCGTGGTCAGCTGCAGCGCATCCGCACGCGGCTGGCGATGGTGTTCCAGGGCTTCAACCTGTGGTCGCACATGACCATCCTCCAGAATGTCATCGAGGCGCCGGTGCAGGTGCTCGGCACGCCGAAGCGCGAGGCGGTCGCGCAGGCCGAGGCGCTGCTGCACAAGGTCGGCATGTACGAACGGCGCGACTACTACCCGGCCCACGTCTCCGGCGGCCAGCAGCAGCGCGCGGCGATCGCCCGCGCGCTGGCGATGGAACCGGAGGTGATGCTGTTCGACGAGCCGACCTCGGCGCTCGATCCCGAGCTGGTCGGCGAGGTGCTCGCGGTGATGCGCGCGCTGGCCGAGGAGGGGCGCACGATGCTCGTCGTGACCCACGAGATGGGCTTCGCGCGCGACGTCTCCAGCGAGGTGATGTTCCTGCACCAGGGCGCGGTCGAGGAGGCCGGCCCGCCCGCGTCTCTGTTCGGCGCACCGCGCTCGGAGCGCGTGCGCCAGTTCCTGCGCCACGAGTCCTGACCCCCCGAACGAGGAGAGATCACGATGTCCACCCGTCCCCTGCTGTCCCTGCTCCTGCTCGCCCTCGCCGCGCTCCCGGTCCACGCCGAGAGCCTGCGCATCGGCACCGAGGGGGCCTACCCGCCGTTCAACACCATCGACAAGGACGGCCAGGTCGCCGGCTTCGATATCGACATCGCGCGCGCGCTGTGCGCGCAGATGCAGGCCGAGTGCACCTTCGTCACCCAGGACTGGGACGGCATCATCCCCGGCCTGATGGCGCGCAAGTACGACGCCATCGTCGCCTCGATGTCGATCACCGAGGAGCGCAAGCGCGCGGTCGCGTTCACCGACCCCTACTACTCGAACAGCCTGAGCCTGATCGCGAAGGAGGGTGCGACCATCGACGCCGCGAACCTGGCCAGGCACGCGCTCGGCGCGCAGCGCGCGACCATCGCCGCCGACCACGCGGCGAAGCTGGTCGGCGACGCGGCCAAGCTCTACGACACGCAGGAGAACGCCTACCTCGACCTCGGCGCCGGCCGCATCGACGTGCTGGTGACCGACACGCTGCCCGGCTACGACTGGCTGCAGTCGCCGCAGGGCAAGGGGTTCGCCTTCGTCGGCGACAAGATCGACATCGACGACAAGATCGGCATCGCGCTGCGCAAGGGCGACGACGCGCTGCGCGAGCGTTTCAACGCCGCGCTGAAGGCGATCGTCGCCGACGGCACCTACGCCAAGATCAACGCCAAGTACTTCCCGTTCTCGATCTACTGAACCGCGCGTCTCCGGGCTGACGGCCGGTGTTCGACCTGCACGGCTTCGGTGACCAGCTGCTGCTCGGCCTGGGCATGACGCTGCAGGTCGCCGCCGGCGGCCTGCTTCTCGGCCTGGTGCTCGGGCTGCTCGGCGCGGCGGCCAAGCTGTCGCACTCGAAGCCGCTGTACTGGCTCGGCGCGACCTACACCACGCTGATGCGTGGGCTGCCCGAGCTGCTGGTGGTGCTGATCATCTACTTCGGCACCGCGGGCCTGCTGACCCAGGCCGCCGGCTGGCTCGGCCACGACGGCTACGTCGAGCTGAGCCCCTACGCCGCCGGCGTCGTCGCCCTGGGGCTGGCCTTCGGCGCCTACGCGACCGAGGTGTTCCGCGGTGCGATCCAGGCGATCCCGGCAGGCCAGGTCGAGGCGGCGGTCGCCTGCGGCATGGGCCGCGCGCGGGTGTTCTTCCGCGTCGTGCTGCCGCAGGCGTGGCGCGTCGCGCTGCCCGGTCTCGGCAACCTGTTCCAGGTGCTGGTCAAGGACACCTCGCTGATCTCGGTGATCGGCCTCGAGGAGCTGATGCGCAAGAGCCAGATCGCGATCAGCAACACCAAGGAGCCGTTCACGTTCTACTTCGCCGCGGCGCTGGTCTACCTCGCCATCACCGTGATCGTGATGCTCGGCCAGCACCGCGCCGAACGCTGGGCCGCGCGCGGGCAGCCGGGGAGCACCACGTGAATCTCGAGTGGGGGGTGATGCTCGAGAGCCTGCCGCGGCTGCTGCAGGGCACATTGCTGACGCTGGAGCTGGTGGCCCTCGCGCTGGTCGCCGGCGGACTGCTGTCGGTGCCGCTGGCGATGCTGCGCGTCTCGTCGAACCCGGTGCTGCGCGCGCTGCCGCTCGCCTACACCTTCTTCTTCCGCGGCACGCCGCTGCTGGTGCAGCTGTTCCTGTTCTACTACGGCCTG
>DATCZX010000040.1:0-6360 GCA_036525695.1 Gammaproteobacteria bacterium
GGCCAGGTTGGCCGGCAGCTCGTGCGGGCGCCCGAGGGCGCTGGCGAGACGCTGGCGGGTGGCGCGCTGGTGGGCCTCGGCCTGGGCGAAACGGCGCAGCGCCTCGGCGTTCGCGCTCTCGGCCTCGAGCACCTCGAGGTCGGAGAGCTGGCCCAGCTGCCGGCGGTCGCGGGAACGGTCGGCGCGGATGAAGGCGATCGCCAGCGCCTCGTTGCGCCAGGCGTGGGCCAGGTCGGCCAGCAACACGTCGAAGAAACTCTCGAGCACCAGCAGCCGGTGTGCCCGGCGCGCCTCCAGGTAGCCCCACTCCCCGGACTCGGCCTGGGCCCGGCCGGCCGCGTCGAGCGCGTCGCTGCGCCCGAAGTCGTACAGCCGCTTGCGCACGAACAGGCCGGCCCAGTGATCGTCGCGATCGTCGTCGGGGGCCACGTCGGGGGTCTCGATCAGGCGCAGGCGCCCCTGCAGCAGGATCTCGAGGTCGTCATCGGCGGCGCTGCGCGCGGCCAGCGCCGACTCGCGGTCACGCAGCGCGGCGGCCCGGCGCAGTGGCGGCGCGGCCTCGCCGGCGAGCTCGAGGGCCTGCTCCAGGCTCAGCGGGTCGGGCAGCGGCGTGGCGGAATCGGCGGCAGCCGTCGCCAGTGGCGGCAGCAACAGCAGGAGTCCGAGCAGCCTGGTCATGGGTCAGCTACCGGGATGGCCGCGTTTCAGTTGGACTGCGCCCGCTGTTCGCGCTTGTACCGGGTGAACGGCATCTGCAGGTAGACCTCGTCGACCACGTAGCGCCCGAGCAGCATGAACTCCTCGACCCCCGACGTCGCGCCGGTGTAGCGCGCGACCGCGCGCCCCTCGAGATCGAAAAACGCGAACACCGGCGTGGCGCGGACCCGGTTGGCCTGGGCCGCGAAGAGTTTCTGCGTGGTCGGGTTGCCGGCGAAATCGACGATCTCCAGGTCACCCTCGACATCGATGCTGAAACTCAGGAAGTGCTGGCGGAACCACTCCTGGACCTCGGGCTGGTTCAGCACCGTCTGCTTCATCCGGTGGCAGAACGGGCACTCGTCCATTTCGAAGAACAGCAGGATGCCCCGCTTGCCCTCGTTGCGCGCCGTGGCGAGCTCCTCGGTGAGGTCGCCGAAGGTCTGCGAGAAGAAGTGCTCGTAGGGGTCGCGCGGCACCCCGGTCGCCGCGGCCGGTGACGCCAGCAGCACGGCGAGCAGCAGCAGCAACGCCCGGCACGCGGTCATATCCGGGTCCTCGGCGGCTCCGGCGGGGCGGCTGGCCGAACCGGGGCGATCAGCAGCTCGAGCTGCTCGGCGCTGAGCGGTCCGCTGCGCTTCAGCGAAAGCTCCCCGTCGGGACGGATCAGGTAGGTGGTCGGGAGGCCCGAGATGCGGTCGTAAGGACCCGGCCGGCGCGGGTCGGTGGTCACCACCGGGTAGGTGATGCCGAAGCGCTGCACCAGGCGCAGCAGCTGCTCGCGCGAGAGCCCCTCGACGTTGACACCGACGACCACGGCGCGCTGCGCGGCATGCTTGTCGTGGAAGGCGATCAGCTCCGGGATCTCCGCCAGGCACGGCGGGCACCAGCTGGCCCAGTAGTTGACGACCACCCAGCGCCCCCGGTACTGCTCGAGGTCGTGGAGCTCGCCGTCGATCCCGGGCCAGGCCAGCCGCGGGGGTGCCGCCGCCGGCGTGGCGACCACGGCGAGCAGCAGGATGAACACGCAGACCCTCGCCCTATTCACGCCACCTCCTGTGCACCGGCCCGGGGAGATCCGCACCGCTGGCGCGAGTATAACCCGGCGCTGGCCGTGGCGATCCAGGTGGCAGCAACGGCGCCGGCGTGTTGGCAAAGCCCGGGCGGCTGGCTAGGCTTGTCCTTTAGCAAAGCGCTTCAACAAAGAGAGCCAACACCCCGTGGCATCGGCTGCCCCCAGCGAGTTGCGCCTGACGGTGCGCACCCCGGACAGCGTCACCGACCCGCGGGTCGAGACGGTGCCGGCGCGCCTGAAGGGGTGGCTCGCCGGGCTGCCGATGGCCGACCCGGCAACCGCGGCGCGGCAGCTGCTCGACCAGCTCGGCCTGCTCAACCGCCAGCACCTCGAGCCGGCGCTGCGCGTCACCCTGCTCGACCTCTACGCGGCCACCTACCGCAAGATCGACCGCGTGCTGGCGCAGCGCCTGCCCGCCACGGACCTGCGCCAGCTGCGCCGGCGGCTCGAGTCCGGCCTGCCGGAGCTGTGTACCGAGCTGGCCTACGGTTACAAGCACGCCCTGCTCGACAGCCGTGCCGAGCCGCCCGCGGGCCCGCGCGGCCAGCTGCTGGCGGTCGCGGCGGTGCGCACGGTGCGCCTGCTCGGGCACGAGCTGCTGCTCGCCTACGCCGCTTACCAGGACCCGCCGAAGCGCGTCTGGCTCGAGCTCAACTCGCTGTACCGGTTCGCCGAGCAGAGCGGCTTCGCCGCTGCGCGGGTGCCCCAGCCGGGGCACTCGCGAGGCGAGAGCAGCGTGCTCGACAGCTACCTGCAACTGCTGCTGCTCGCCCGCCACGACCCCTACCGGATCCCGGCCGGCGAGGTCTGGCAGGTGTACCACTACCTCGACCAGTGGGCCGGGCTGTGCCGGCTCGAACCGGTCGACTCCGCCGCCGGCAACGACTGGTGCGTCGACCTCGACCGTGCCCAGCCGGACGCCACCGACGGCGGTGGGGAGCACCTGCGCCGGATCGTGCCGCGGGCCCTGCAGCAGCACCTCGAACGCCAGCTGGTGACGCTGCGTGCCGGCAGCATGCCGGAATCGCTGGGACTCGGTGACGAGGTCGGCGTCGACTCCGCCCGCGAGATCCTCAAGCGCATGCAGCGGACCTGGTTCGCGCCGGACGAGCGGCGCAACCAGCGGCACGCGAAGAGCGACCGCGTGCGCGTGCTGTGCGGGCTCTCCGCGATCTGCCGCGGTCACGATGAGCCGGAGGCGAACGCGCCGGCAGACGAGGACTGGATCCTCGGCAAGGGCCAGCAGCCGGCGTTCGAGATGGGCAACCGCCGCGCAGACCCCCGCTACCTGGAGTGGCACGTGCTGAACCGCAGCCGGGGCGGCCTGATGCTGCGCACCGGCAGCGGCCACGGCCGCTGGCTCAGCATCGGCCAGCTGGTGGCGATCGATTTCCGCCTGCAGGAGCAGCCGCAGTGGCTGACCTGCGCGGTGCGCTGGCTGCGCTTCGGCCGCGACGAACGGGTCGAGCTGGGCGTCCAGTTCGTCAGTGCCCGCGCCCGCCCGGTCACCGTCCGCTACCGCGAGGAGGATGGCGGCCGGCCGGTCAGTCGCCAGGCCCTGCTGATCGACGGCGAGCCGGACAGCCAGCTGATCGGCGACCGCGGCCTGTTCAGCGCCGAGCGGTTCATCGAGATCCCCGGCCAGCAGCCGGCGCGCTTCGTCACCTCGCGGCTGCTGGAGACGACGCGCTCCTACCAGCGCATCCAGATTTCACCGCTGCTGTCGACACGGCGCAGCTGAGCCTGCGGCGACGGGCGGCCCCGGCGCGGGCACGCCCTGACGCAGCCCGCGGTCGGGTCGCGCGGAGCACGCGCCCGGCACACGGCAAGAGGGCCCCGGATGGGGCCCTCGTGCGCATCGTTGCGGTCAGGTTCAGCGGTTCAGGTAGGCCGCGTCGGAAGCCTCGGCTCCACCCACCGACCAGGCCCCGCGGGTCTTGGCGTGCTCCACCGCGCGGCTGACCTCGGCCGCCGACGGGTTCTTGTCGATGGCGAACTGCTGGCCCGGGAAGATCAGGTCGGCGTCGCGGATCTGCTCGCGGTTGGCCTTGTAGATCAGCGGCCACTGGAACGGGTTGGCGTACACCTGCGGGCGCCCGGAGATCTTCCACAGGCTGTCGCCGCCGACCACCGTGTAGTTCATCCGCGCCGCGCGCAGCTCGGCGAGCAGGCCGCTGAGCAGGTCGTAGGTGCGCTTGCCGTCACGGTTGGTGTAGGCCTCCTCGGCGGCGCGCAGCGTGCCCTGCTGGCTGCTGCTCATCCCGGACTGGTAGCCGCGCGCCTCGTCGAGCAGGAACTTGGACTTCTCCAGGTAGGCCTGGTTGACGCAGTCGGCGGCCTGCCTGCTGGCGGACTTGGCCAGCTTGATCGCCTTGGCGTTGTCGCCCTCCTTGGCCGCCGCGCGGGCGTCGTCGAGCATCTTGGCCGTGTCGCGCCAGAGGTTGCAGCTCTTCTTGGCGGCGGCGATGTTCGCATCCGCGTCGCTGATCGCGCGTTCGGCGTCGGCCGCCGAGGGCCCTGCAGGCGCGGCCGGCTGGGCCGGAGCGGGTGCCGGCTGCTCCTTGGGCGTGCTGGCGCAACCGGCGGCCAACGTGGTCACCAGCAGTGCAGTCCCGGCAAGCCGCAGCAGGGTTGAATGGTTCATCGGCACGGACCTCCCTAGTGGTACGGGCCCATGATTCCGGGCCCGGTGTCATTTTCAAAGCAAGCTAGCACCCGCCGAATGACCGCGTCAAGGCGAGCAAAACGACCTGCGTCAACCGTTTATGCTTCTTTGCGAAAACGCCGTCGAGGCACTGCGGGGGCGCCTCAACGGCCCGCGTCGGCGGCTTTCGCGCGCACCTCGAGGGCGGTCCGCCTGGCGCTCTCGGCGGCCTCCCGGGCCGCCTGGTAGCGACCCGCCTCGAGCGCCACTTCCGCCTCGCGCAGCAGCGCCTCGGCCGCGCGCAGCTGCTCGAGGTGGGCCGGAACGGTCACGCTGGTGCGCGCCGTGTCGATCGCCTGGCGCGCATCGCTCATCTGCTGCACCGGGGCCTGCGCGCAGCCGGCCCAGAGCGCGGCCAGCAGCGGCAACGGCAGCAGTCGAGAGAGCGTGCGCGGCATGCGGGGGAACCCATGGTGAACCGCGCGGAACCTAGCACCCGCTTTCCTCGAGCGTCAAGGCGGCCCGCCGCCGCACGGGCTTGCCATCGCCGCTGGCCGCGCCTAGTCTGCCGCGGAGTCGCCCCGAGCAGCCCGCCCCCGAGCGTTTCCGTTGACACCCGCCACCCCGCAGCTCCCGCTCGCCCTCGGCCTGGTCGGACCGGCCACGCTGGCGGGCTTCGTCGCCGGAGACAACGGCACCGCCGTGCAGTGGTTGCAGCGCACCGCCAGCGCCCCGGCGGCGATGCAGGCATTCCTCGCCGGCGGCCGCGACAGCGGCAAGAGCCACCTGCTGCAGGCCGTCTGCCGGGCGGCCGACGAGCACGGCCACGCGGCGGTCTACGCACCGCTCGGCCTGTTCGGAGACCAGGCCGCGGCGCTGCTCGACGGGCTCGAGTCGGCCGCGCTGGTGTGCATCGACGACGTCGACGCGATCGCCGGCGACAGCGGCGCGGAACGCGCCCTGTTCGACCTCTACAACCGCGTGCACGACGCCCGCGGGGGGCTGGTGCTGAGCGGCAGCCGCCCGCCGGCGCTGCTGCCGCTGGAATTGCCCGACCTGGTCTCGCGGCTGGCCTGGGGCGCCTGTTTCCAGCTGCGGCCGCTGGACGACCCGGGCAAGTTGCAGGTGCTGCAGCAGCGCGCCACGACGCTCGGCTTCGAGCTCCCCGCCGAGGCCGGCGACTACCTGCTCCAGCGCAGCGCGCGCGGTCTCTCCGACCTGCTGCGGCTGCTCGACCGCGTCGACCGCGCGACGCTGGCAGCGCAACGCCGGGTCACGGTGCCGTTCCTGCGCGGGCTGCTCAACGCGGCGGGGGGCGGTTGACCGCGCGGTGCGCGCTGCGCGCGAGCCGGCTCCAGTCCAGCACGTAGCGGCCGCCGCTGAGCAGCGCGAACAGCACCACGCCGAAACCGAGCGCGGTGATCACGCCAGCCGGCAACGGCCCCAGGCCGCGCTCGATCAGCACCGCGATGACCAGGCAGATCTGCAGGAAGGTGTTGACCTTGCTCGCCAGGTTGGGCTGGCCGGCGAACGGCCCGATCAGCAGCCGGTAGGCCAGCGCGCCCCCGAGGATCACCAGGTCACGCAGGATCACCACCAAGACCAGCCACCAGGGCAGCGCATGCAGCCAGCCGAGGGTCAGGAAGGTGCCCACCAGCAGCAGCTTGTCCGCGGCCGGGTCGAGCAGCGAGCCGAGCCGGCTGGTCCAGCCGAAGTGCTTGGCCAGGTAGCCGTCGAGGGCATCGGAGAAGCCGGCCACGCTGAACAGCAGCAGGGTCAGGCCGTAGCGCTCGCTGGCCAGCGCCCAGATCACCGGACCCACCAGCAGGATCCGGCCCAGGCTGATCAGGTTGGGCAGGTGCTGCAGGATCAACCTTGGAACCGCGCCGGGGTCGAGCCGCCGCCGCGCTGCGGCAGGCCAGCAGCGCGCCCGGGGCGGGCAGGC
>DATCZX010000041.1:0-4398 GCA_036525695.1 Gammaproteobacteria bacterium
GTCGCCGACCAGCAGCACGCCGTCGTCGAGCAACGGGCGGGGCGCCGTCGGGTAGAGCAGGTAGGCGTGGCCGTGCCAGCGCTCCGGGGTGCTGGCCGGAATCCGCCCCTGGCGCAGCAGCCAGTCGCGGAAGTCGCGCGCGCGCGCGCCGAGCTGGCCGCCGCCGAGGCAGCCGAGACCGACGTTGAGCCAGTCGCCCTTGCGGAAGACCCAGCCGTAGCCGGCCAGGTCGGGGGTGAAGTAGAGCTCGGGGACCGTCGGCTCGACCGGGCTGGCCGCGGCCTCGCCCGGCGCCAGGTGGAACTCGATCTCCTGCGCGGAGACCACGCTGGCGGCCGGCTCCTTGGAGCCGCTCAGCTGCCGCGCGACCGGGCAGAAGTGGCCGCCGGCGCCGACCAGCAGCCGGCAGCGCCAGGTGCCGTCGACCTGCCAGCGCGCCCCGTCGCGGCTGAACGCCCGGCACGCCGCGCCGAGGTACTTCTCGGCCGGCGCCCGCTCGAGCAGGTAATGGTCGAACTCGCAGCGGCGGATGCCGTAGCTCAGCGGGCGGCGCGCGCGCCGGGTGGTCAGCGGCGTGCCGCCGAGCAGCCCGATGCGGAAGCCGTGCAGCGGCTGCAGCGTGCGTCCGCCGGCGGCGTAGTCGTCGAGGTCCAGGCCGAGGGCGTCGACCACCGGCGGGGTGACCCAGCCGGCGCACACCTTGTCGCGCGGGAAGGCGCTGCGATCGACCAGCACCACGTCGAGGCCGCGCTCGCGCAGCGCCCACGCCAGCGACGAGCCGGCCGGCCCGCCGCCGACGACCAGCACGTCGCAGTCACGCACCGCTGCCAGGCCCCTGTCCGTCGTAGAGCCAGGCGCGCGACCAGGATTCGGCGAGGTTGTCCGGATGCGCGAACAGCACCTGGTAGAGCTGCAGCTGGCCGGTGCTGAAGGCCGCGATCGAGCCGGACAGGTAGAGGCGCCAGGCGCGGACGAACTCGTCGTCGAAGCTCGCCGCGATCGACTCGCGTTGCGTCTCGAAGCGTTCGAGCCAGTGGCGCAGCGTCTGCGCGTAGTGCTGGCGCAGGTTCTCGACGTCGCGCACGGCGAAGCGGCCGGGCTCGAGCACCGCCATCATCTCGCCCAGCGACGGCGGGTAGGCGCCGGGGAAGATGCGCCGCTCGATCCAGGCGTTCATCGGCCGCGGCGCGCTGCGGCCGATGCTGTGCAGCAGCCCGCGGCCGTGCGGCTCCAGGCAGCGCCCGAGCACCGCGGCGAGCTCGGGGTAGGCGCTCGGGCCGACGTGCTCGAGCATGCCGACCGAGACGAAGGCGTCGTAGCGGCCGTCGACGTTGCGGTAGTCGTCCTCGACGAACTCGACCTGCCGCTGCAGCCCCTGGGCCGCCGCGCGCGCGCGCGCCAGCCGCACCTGCTCGGTCGAGATGTTGTAGGCGCGCACGTGGACGCCGTACTCGCGCGCCATGAAGCAGGCCAGCCCGCCCCAGCCGCAGCCGGCCTCGACCACGCGCTCGCCCGGGCGCAATTGCAGCTTGCGGCAGACGTGGTGCAGCTTGGCCGCCTGCGCCGCCTCCAGCGGCAGCGCGGGGTCGGGGTAGTAGGCGCAGGTGTACTGCATGTGGTCGCGGTCGAGCCACAGCGCGTAGAAGTCGTTGCCGAGGTCGTAGTGGCGGTGGATGTTCTCCCGCGCCGCCGCCGGGGTGTTGTGGATGCGCCGGTCGTAGAGCCTGCGCAGCGCACGCAGCCACGCCGGACCGTCGTGGAGGCGCTGCAGCGAGCGGTAGATCGACTCGATCAGCGCGACCAGGTCGCCCGCGACCTGCAGGCGGCCGCTGCTGTAGAGGTCGCCGAAGTAGAGCTCCGGGTGCACGCAGAGGGCGACCAGGGCGTTGCGATCGGCGAGCCGCAGCGTGACCCGCGCTGGCTGCCGCCCGGACTGCAGGCTGCTGCCGTCCCAGAGCTCGAAGCGGACCGGCGCCGGCTCGATGAACTCTACCAGCTGCTGCACCAGCCGGCGATCGAGGCCGAGGCCGGTCGACGCCCTGCGCGCCGCGTAGTCTGACGGCCGTCCCGGCGGCTGCCGTGTGGCGGCCTGGTTGGAGCTGCCTTCCCCGAGATTCATGCCCATGCCCTGCCCTCTCTGTTGCCTGCCATTGCCATGGGTCACTGTAAAATCTAGGCCTCGCAGGTCATCCGGGCAACCCCGGCCCGGGGCGTTCGCCACCCGGATTGGCCGCGTGCTAGAGTCGCCGCCTGCATGCGCCAGGACCCCACCAGCACGGCCACGCCGCCGTTCCCTCCGCTGCGCCTGGCCTGGCTGGTCTGGGGCCTCGGCGCCCTGCTCTACCTGATCGGTTTCTACCAGCGCGTCGCGCCGGCGGTGATCACCACCGAGCTGATGACCGAGTTCGCGCTGAACGCGGCCGCGCTCGGCCAGCTCTCCGCGCTCTACTTCTACAGCTACGTGGCGATGCAGGTGCCGACCGGCATCCTCGCCGACCACTGGGGCCCGCGCCGGCTGCTGAGCGCCGGTGCGGCGGCCGCGGCGGTCGGCACGCTGCTGTTCGCGCTGAGCCCAACCTACTTCTGGTCCGGCGCCGGGCGGCTGCTGGTCGGCGCCTCGGTCGCGGTCGCCTTCGTCGGCATGCTCAAGCTCGCCAGCCACTGGCTGCCGGACCGCCACTTCTCGCTCGCCTCGGGGCTCGCGCTGTTCACCGGCGTGGTCGGCGCGGTGACCGCCGGCGTGCCGCTGCGGCTGCTGGTCGACGCCTTCGGCTGGCGCCCGGTGATGACCGTCTCCGGGCTGGTCACCGCCACGCTGGCGCTGGCGATCTGGTGGGTGGTGCGCGACGACCCGGCCGAGCGTGGCTACGCCAGCCACGCCGCCGAGCACCCCGACGACACCCAGGCCCCGGACGGCATCTGGGCCGGTCTCAAGCGGGTGGTTGGCTACCGCAACATCCGCCTGCTGTTCCTGGTGCCCGGCGGACTCGTCGGCAGCGTGCTGACCTTCGCCGGCCTGTGGGGCGTGCCCTACCTGACCACCCACTACGGCCTGCCGACCACGCGCGCGGCGGCGCTGACCTCGCTGATGCTGATCGCCTGGGCGGTCGCCGGGCCGGTCTTCGGCGCGCTCTCGGACCGCACCGGCCTGCGCAAGCCGCTCTACCTGTCGGGCATGGTCGTCGCCGCGGCGGGCTGGAGCGTCCTGATCTTCGTGCCGGGGTTGCCGCTCGCCGCGCTGATCGTACTGCTGACGCTGATCGGGCTGGCCAGCGGTTGCATGATCATCGGTTTCGCGTTCGCCAAGGAGTCGGTGCCGGGACGTCTCGCCGGCACCGCGTCGGGCATCGCCAACATGGGTGTGATGATCGGGCCGATGCTGCTGCAGCCCGCGGTCGGCATCGTGCTCGACCGTTTCTGGGACGGTGCGCTGGCCGAAGGGGTGCGCACCTACGGCGTCGAGGCGTACCGCTACGGCTTCGCGCTGATGCTGGTGTGGGTGGTGATCGGCATCGTCGCGCTGGCGCTGGCCCGCGAGACCGGGCGCAACGCGAAGGTGGCGTTCACGCCCTAGCGCCGCGGTGCTGCGGCCAGCGATGCGGTGCGCAGGCTCACCGCATCCTACGAGGAGGGATCGTCGGAGGCCGGGTTTCAACCCGACATCCGGCCGTGTCGGGCTGGAGCCCGACCCACAGGTCGCGGCAATCCGGCCCTACGCTATCCCGGTTCCTTGCCCTTGCCACCCACCGCCTTCATCGCCTCGAGCAGCTCGATCGGCAGAGGGAAGAAAATCGTGTGGGTGCCGTCGTTGGTCATGTCGAGCATGGTCTGCAGGTAGCGCAGCGTCAGCGCCTGGGGCTGCGTGCTGAGGATGCCCGCGGCCTCGGTCAGCTTCGCCGAGGCCTGCAGCTCGCCCTCCGCGGCGATGATCTTGGCCCGCCGCGTGCGCTCGGCCTCGGCCTGCTTGGCGATCGCGCGGATCATGCTCTCGTCGAGGTCGACGTGCTTGATCTCGACGTTGCTGACCTTGATTCCCCACGCGTCGGACTGCTTGTCGAGGATCGCCTGGATGTCGCGGTTGAGCTTGTCGCGCTCGGCCAGCATCTCGTCCAGCTCGTGCTGGCCGAGCACCGAGCGCAGCGTGGTCTGCGCCAGCTGGCTGGTGGCCATGTGGTAGTTCTCGACCTGGATGATCGCGCGCTCGGGGTCGAGCACGCGGAAGTAGATCACCGCGTTGACCTTGACCGAGACGTTGTCGCGCGAGATCACGTCCTGGGTCGGCACGTCGAGCACCACCGTGCGCAGGTCGACGCGCACCAACTGGAACAGCCACAGCCAGATGAAGCGCAGGCCCGGTCCGGTCACGTTCCAGAAGCGGCCGAGGAAGAACACCACGCC
>DATCZX010000042.1:0-6319 GCA_036525695.1 Gammaproteobacteria bacterium
ATCGGAAGCACCTGCAGCTGCAGGACAAGCGCCGGAACCTACGGCCTTGGATTTACTGGCGCTGAGGACACAACCACTGTACAGCCCCGGACCCTTCCCGTTGCTCAAGACGAAGCCGACGTCGTCGTAGATCGAGTTGTCCATCGAGGGGGCCAGGATGACGCTCGCAGCGCCCACCCAGCTCGAACCTGCGAGCAGGATGGCGCCCACAAGCCATATCATGGACAGCCACCAACATCCGCAGAGCGACTGCCTGCAGTCTAATGTTGGGACAATCGGCATGACCTTAGAATAATTGAGCAGATGAATCAGATAAACCCTCTCAGGTGTATGGCTGCACAGCTCACAGCCCGACTGCTGCTGTCGCTCCTGGTGTGGGTGCTGCCCTCCATCAGCCTAGGTGCCGAGGGCGAGTCGGAATTTTCCCGCATCCGCGGCAAGGTCGACCTGGCGCTGACCGGCGACAAGCTCTGCACGCGCTGCCACCACCACCACGACGACCCGGAGCTGCTGAAGATCGGCCGCACCCGCCACGGCACCCGCGCCGACCGCCGCACCCCGTCCTGCACCGATTGTCACGGTGCGAGCCCCGAGCACGTCGACCGTCCGGTCAAGCACGACCGCCCCGAGATCCACTTCGGCCGCGACAGCGCGACCCCGGTGGCCAGGCAGAATGGCGCCTGCCTGGCGTGCCACCGTGGCGGCCGGCAGATGCACTGGGCCGGCAGCCTCCATGACGCGCGCGACGTCGCCTGCACGGCGTGCCATGCACTGCATACGGAACGCGACCCGGTACTGAGCAAGGCGACCCAGCCGCAGGTCTGCTTCGCCTGCCACAAGGACAAGCGTGCGCAGGTCAGCAAGCCGTACCGTCATCCGATTCTCGAGGGGCTGATGGCCTGCTCGGACTGCCACAACAGCCACGGCAGCGCGGGCCCGCGGCTGATGCGGCGCGACGCGATCAACGACACCTGCTTCCAGTGCCACATGGAGAAGCGCGGGCCGTTCCTGTGGAACCACCAGCCGGTCACCGAGGACTGCAGCATCTGCCACAACCCGCATGGCAGCACCGTCAGCCGGATGCTCCGGGTACGCCCGCCGTTCCTGTGCCAGCAGTGCCACGAGCACGTCGATCACCAGGGCACGGTCCCGGCCGTCGGGCCGCCCGGTCGCCGGCAGTTCAGCCCGCCCAACCTGACCATGGCGCGTGCCTGCCTGAACTGCCACACCAGCATCCACGGCGGCAACAGCCCGCGCGACGACCCTGCCGGACGCCTGCTGCAGCAGTGACCTGCCCTATACTGCGCACGCAGCCGGCGCGCGCCGCCGGTGCGCAGATCCAACCCAGCCGGCGAGGTCCCGATGCCGTCACGTCCGCCCCCGCGCAAGACCAAGATCGTCGCCACCATCGGTCCCGCCTGCGACGACGTCGCCACGCTGAAGGCGATGATCGCCGCCGGCATGAACGTCGCCCGGCTCAACTTCTCGCACGGCGACGTCGACGAGCACGCGCGCCGGCTCGCGCGGGTGCGCCAGGCCGCCGACGAAGCCGGCGTGTTCATCGCCACGATGATCGACACCCGCGGCATCGAGGTGCGCACCGGGGTGCTCGCCGGGGGCAGCGTCACGCTGGCCGCAGGCAGCCTGTTCCGGCTGCACGCCACGCCCGGTCACGGCGACGCCGACGGGGTGTCGGTCTCCTACCCGCGGCTGGCCGAGGAGGTGCTGCCGGGGCACGCGGTGCTGATCGACGACGGCGCGCTGGAGCTGCGGGCGGAGCGCCGCGAGGGCGACGTGCTGGTGTGCAAGGTGGTGGTCGGCGGCACGCTGCGCTCGCGCAAGAGCATCAACCTGCCGGATTCGCAGCTGTCGCTCGGCTTCGACGACCCGGAGGTGCACGCGAACCTGGTCGACGAGATCACCTTCGCCGCGCAGCACGGCGTCGAGTACATCGCCGCGTCGTTCGTGCAGTCGGCCGACGACGTGCACGCGATCCGGCGGATCCAGCGCGAGCACCAGGCCAGGATCCCGATCATCGCCAAGATCGAGAGCCGCCGCGGGGTCGACAACCTCGACGAGATCGTCGCCGCGGCCAACGGCACCATGGTCGCGCGCGGCGACCTCGGCGTGGAGCTGCCGCTGGCCGAGGTGCCGGGCACGCAGAAGATGATCATCCGCACCACGGTCTACAACGGCAAGCCGGTGATCACCGCGACGCAGATGCTCGACTCGATGGAGCGCAACCCGAAGCCGACCCGCGCCGAGGCCAGCGACGTGGCCAACGCGATCCTCGACGGCAGCTCGGCGGTGATGCTCTCGGGCGAGACGGCGATGGGCAAGTACCCGGTCGAGGCGGTGCGCACGATGGCGACGCTGGCGCTGAAGGCCGAGTCCTACCTCAAGGAGTACGGCTACCTGCAGAAGAGCCAGCCGAACCCGGCCAACGTGATCACCGAGGCGGTCAGCCAGGCGGCGGTGTCGATGGCCGGCACCCTCGGCGCGGCCGCGATCATCAGCCTGACCACCACCGGTTTCACCTCGCGGCTGGTCTCCAAGCACCGGCCGGACTGCCCGATCCTGGCGATCACCGAGTCACCGCTGACCGCGCGCCGGCTGGCGATGAACTGGGGCGTGCTGCCGCTGCTGTGCCCGACCGGGCTGCCCGACCGCGAGAAGTTCGCCTTCGCGATGCGGCAGGCGAGGGAGCTCGGCTACCTGCGCGACGGCGACCTGGTGGTGGCCACCGCCGGTTTCCACCAGAAACCCGGCACCACCGACCAGATCCGCGTGATGCAGCTCGAGGCGGAGACGCCCGCCGGCTGAGGCCCGCGGCCGCCCGGGGCGTCCGCGTCACCGCGCGCTTCGTCCGCGCTCAGCCCGCCGCCCGGAGCCGGCGCTCGAGCTCGCCGCGCAGGCGCCGCATCGCCGGCGCGGCCTGGCGGAACACCTCCTCGACGCTGGTGAAATCGAACACGCGGATGCCCTGGATCTGCGGGCGCACGTAGATGTCCGGTGGTGAGTGCCGCATCCGTCGGCCGAGCTCGGCGTCGTGCATGATGTCGTAGGCGCCGGTGATCGCGTCGATGATCCCCGGGACCGTCTCGCGCTCCGGCTCGCGCGTCTTCGCCACGTCGACGGCGATCACCAGGTCGCACTCCTGCTGCAGGTGGTCGTAGGGGACGTTGTTGACCACGCCGCCGTCGACCAGCACGCGGCCGTCGATCTCGGCCGGCGCGAACACCCCGGGAAACGCCATGCTCGCGCGCAGCGCCGGTTCCAGGTCGCCGGAGCGGAACACCACCTCGGTGGCGGCCCAGTAGTCGGTGGCGATCACCCGCAGCGGGATCCGCAGCTGCTCGAAGCGGCGCACCGGCAGCCCCGCGAACAGGTAGCCGAACATGCCGTCGGGCGAGAGCAGGCCGCCGCGCCCGCGCTCGACGCTGAAGGCGTCGAGCCAGCGGCGCAGCTCGGCACGCTTGCCGATCACCTCGAGCAGGCCGTCGCCGCGCTTCAGCGTGTGGCGCAGGCACAGGTCGTGCAGCTCCCGCGCCGGGATCCCGGCGGCGTAGGCGGCGCCGATGATCGCGCCGATGCTGGTGCCGGCGATCAGCGCCGGGCGCACGCCGAGGTCGTCGAGCACGCGCAGCGCGAGCACGTGGGCGAGGCCGCGTACGCCGCCGCCGCCGAGCGCGATGCCGATCCGCTGCATCCCCACCTCCCTCGACCGGCGGCACGCGCGCCGCCGGTCTGCCGCTCACTGCACGCAGGCGGCGTAGATCAGCGCCGCGTAGATCCGCGCCGCCTGCTGGGTCTCGGCCAGCGAGACGTGCTCGTGGCGGGTGTGCGCCACCTCGAGCCGCCCGGGGCCGCAGATCACCGGCAGCGACCCCTTCTGGTGGAACAGGCTGCCGTCGGAGTGGGAACGGAACGCGGCCGGCTCCCAGTTCGCCCCGGCGGCGGCGAAGGCCTGGCGCAGCGGCGCCAGCAGCGGGTCATCCGGCAGGTTGGCGTAGCCGGTGGCCCAGTAGAGGTTCTCGTAGTCCAGTTCGCAGCGCTCGTGGGTCGCCGCCGCCTTGGCCCGCGCGCTCTCGATCAGCCGGTCGATCACCTCCTTGCCGACCTCGGGCGGGGCGTGGATGTCGATCGCCGCCTCGCACTGCTCGGCCACCATGAACAGCCCGGCGCCGCCGCGGATCTCGCGCGGGTTGATCGACAGCCCCTGGGCGAACTCGCTCTCGCCGCCGGCCTCGAGGATCCGCTGCATCCACTCCAGCATCGCGTGGATCGCGCTGGCGCCGACCTCGGGCAGCGCGGCGTGGGCGCGCGCGCCGCGCACGATCAGCCGGCACTCGTAGTAGCCGTAGTGGTCGACGCAGGCGACCAGCCCGGTCGGCTCGCCGATCACCGTCAGCGGCGCGGTGCGCCACTCGAGCAGCGCCTCGGAGCCGTCGCCGTACTCCTCCTCGCCGACCACCAGCGCGACCGTCAGGCCGCGCTTGAACTCGACCCCCGACTCGACCAGCGCCACCAGCGCCTCGACCATCGCCGCGCAGCCGGACTTCATGTCGGCGGTGCCGAGGCCGTGCAGGATGTCGCCGTCGCGGTGGATGCGCTGCTCCTCCTCGTCGATCAGCGGCACGGTGTCGACGTGGCCGACCCACATCAGCGCGGCCGGCTGCGGGCCGAGCTCGACGATCAGGTTGGCGCGGTGGTCGCCGACCGGCCCGCCGGCGTCGGGGATCGGCTGGCGCAGGTAGCGGATGCCGTGCTCGTTGAGGCGGTCGGCGAACACCTGCATCGCCGGCTCCTCGGCGAACGACGGGCTGTACTGCTCGACCGCCTCGGTCAGCAGGTCGACCAGGCGGGTGTCGTCGATCCGCGCCAGGATCGTGGCCAGCTGCGCGTCCGGCTGCGCGGTCGCGGCCCCGCTCATGAGCGCTGCCGGCGCAGGCGCCGGTAGTCGGGGTGGCTGGTCAGGTTCTTGCTCAGGTACACGTGGCGGTCCTCGTTGCGGAAGTCGTGGCGGCGGAAGAAGCCGATCGCCTGCTCGTTCTCGGCGTCGGTGTCGACGATCATCATCCGCGCGCCGGCGCGGATGTAGGCCTCGGTGATCGCCTCGACCAGCTGCGTGGCGATGCCGCCGCGCGCCAGTTTGGGGTCCACCGCGAGCCAGGTCAGGTAACCGTAGCTCCAGGCGCTCTTGCGCTTGTCGATCAGCGAGCCGAGGGCGAAGCCGACCAGCTTGCCGTCGCGCACGGCGACGAAGCAGAACTCGCCGTCGGAGGTGAACAGCGTCACCGGCTCGTACTCGTCCCAGGTGCGGTACAGGCTCGGCCACTTGTCGGCGGTGAACACCGCCTCGCCGAGCGCGTAGACCTTGGGCAGGTCCTCGAGCTCCATCTCGCGGATCTCGATCTCCTGGGGATTCACCTGCTGCTGCATCTCAGCCTCCGCGCCGCCGTCCGCTCACTGCTCGCGCCGGCGCACCACGAACGGCCCCGGCCCCTGGCAGGTCGGCATCACCTCGATGCGGTTGATGTTGACGTGCGCCGGCAGCGTCGCCGCCCACAGCACGCTCTCGGCGATGTCTTCGGCCGACAGCGGGGTGGTGCCGACGTAGGCGGCGCCGGCCTTGGCCGCGTCGCCCTTGAAGCGGACCAGCGAGAACTCGGTCTCGGCCAGGCCCGGCTCGATGTTGGTGACGCGGACGTTGGTGCCGGCGAAGTCGCCGCGCAGCGCCAGCGAGAACGAGGTGACGAACGCCTTCGACGCGCAGTAGACGCTGCCCGACGGGTACGGGTAGCTGCCGGCCACCGAGCTGATGTTGAAGATGTGCCCGCGGTTGCGCGCGATCATCCCCGGGCTGACCGCGCGGGTCACGGTGACCAGGCCGCGGTCGTTGGTGTCGATCATCGTGTACCAGTCGTCGAGGTTGCACTCGTGCGCCGGCTCGAGGCCGAGCGCCAGGCCGGCGTTGTTGACCAGCACGTCGATCTCGCGGAACGGCTCCGGCAGGCCCTCGACCGCGGCGAACACCGCGTCGCGGTCACGCACGTCGAGGGTGATCACGTGCACCGGCACGTCGAGCTCGGCGGCCAGCGCGTCGAGGCGCTCGCGGCGCCGGCCGGCGATGATCAGCCGGCTGCCGAGCGCGGCGAAGCGCCTGGCGATGGCGAGGCCGAAGCCGGAGGTGGCGCCGGTGACGAAAACGACCTCCGGACGCACCGGGGGTGGGGTTGTGGACCCTGGCATGGCAATCTCCCTTTGACTGGAACGGTACACGAGGAGCCCGCGGGTGGCCCCAGCATTCGATCACTCC
>DATCZX010000043.1:0-5173 GCA_036525695.1 Gammaproteobacteria bacterium
ATCAAGGTCTTAAAGGGGCTTGAGGCTGTCCGGAAACGGCCGGGCATGTACATCGGGGATACTGATGACGGCACCGGCCTGCACCACATGGTTTTCGAGGTCGTCGATAACTCCATCGATGAGGCCTTGGCGGGCCACTGCAACCGGATCGTCGTGACCATCCATGCCGACGAGTCGATCAGCGTGACCGACAACGGCCGCGGCATCCCGGTGGACCTGCACCAGGAGGAGGGGCGCTCGGCGGCCGAGGTGATCATGACGGTGCTGCACGCCGGCGGTAAGTTCGATGACAACTCCTACAAGGTCTCCGGCGGCCTGCACGGGGTCGGCGTCTCGGTGGTCAACGCGCTCTCCGAGACGCTGCTGCTGACCATCCACCGCGACGGCAGCCGCCACCGCCAGGAGTACCAGCTCGGCGTGCCGCGCGAACCGCTGCAGGTGGTCGGGGCGACCGAGCGCACCGGCACCGAGATCCATTTCAAGCCGAGCGCGACGATCTTCAGTAACATCGAGTTCCACTACGACATCCTGGCCAAGCGGCTGCGCGAACTGTCGTTCCTGAACTCCGGCGTGCGCATCGAGCTGGCCGACGAACGCACCGGCAAGGGTGACGTGTTCGAGTACAAGGGCGGCATCCGCGCCTTCGTCGAGCACCTGAACCGCAACAAGACCCCGCTGCACCCGAGCGTGTTCCACTACGACGCCGAGCGCGACGGGGTCGGCGTCGAGGTGGCGCTGCAGTGGAACGACTCCTACCAGGAGAACATCTTCTGCTACACCAACAACATCCCGCAGCGGGACGGCGGCACCCACCTCGAGGGGTTCCGGCGCGCGCTGACGCGGACGCTGAACCACTACATCGAGCAGGAGGGGCTGGCGCGCAAGCAGAAGGTCAGCACCACCGGGGACGACGCCCGCGAGGGGCTGACCGCGGTGCTCTCGGTCAAGGTGCAGGATCCCAAGTTCTCGTCGCAGACCAAGGACAAGCTGGTCTCGTCCGAGGTGCGCCAGGCGGTCGAGTCGTCGGTGGCCGAGAAGCTGAACGACTTCCTGCTCGAGCGGCCGGCCGAGGCGAAGGCGATCGCCGGCAAGATGATCGACGCGGCGCGGGCCCGCGAGGCGGCGCGCAAGGCGCGCGAGATGACCCGGCGCAAGGGCGCGCTGGACATCGCCGGCCTGCCCGGCAAGCTGGCCGACTGCCAGGAGAAGGACCCGGCGCTGTCCGAGCTGTTCCTGGTCGAGGGTGACTCCGCCGGTGGCTCGGCCAAGCAGGGGCGCGACCGCCGCCACCAGGCGATCCTGCCGCTGAAGGGCAAGATCCTCAACGTCGAGAAGGCGCGCTTCGACAAGATGCTGTCGTCGGCCGAGGTCGGCACGCTGATCACCGCGCTCGGCTGCGGTATCGGCCGCGACGAGTTCGACGCCGACAAGACCCGCTACCACCGCATCATCATCATGACCGACGCCGACGTCGACGGCTCGCACATCCGCACCCTGCTGCTGACCTTCTTCTACCGCCAGGTGCCGGAGCTGATCGAGCGCGGCTACGTCTACATCGCGCAGCCGCCGCTGTACAAGATCAAGAAGGGCAAGCAGGAGCAGTACGCGAAGGACGACAACGAGCTCAACGCCTACCTGCTGCGGTTGGCCCTCGACGGCGCGCAGCTGCACGTCAACGCCGCCGCGCCGCCGATCGCCGACGCCGCGCTGGAGACCCTGGCGCTCAGCTTCCGCTCGGTGATGGCCACCGTGCGCCGGCTCGACCGCACCTACGACGCGGTGCTGCTGGAGAAGCTGATCTACCTGCCGCCGGTGACCCCGGCCCTGCTCGGCGACGCCGCGGCGTTCGGCGCCTGGGCGGAAGAGCTCTCGGCGCGCCTCGCCGCCACCGCCGGCAGCGGCGAGCGCTACGACGTGGCCGCGCTGCCGGCCGGCGACGGCGAGGGCGGCCGGCTCGAGGTGGTGCGCTACGCCCACGGCCTCGAGAGCCAACGGGTCACCCTGGCCACGGAGTTCTTCGCCACCGCCGAGTACAGCGCGCTCGCCGCCCTCGGCAGCCAGCTCGACGGCCTGCTCGGGCCCGACGCGACGGTCCGCCGCGGCGAGCGCAGCCAGCCGGTGGCGAGCTTCAAGCAGTGTCTCGCCTGGCTGTTCGACGAGGCCCGGCGCGGCCTGAACATCCAGCGCTACAAGGGGCTGGGGGAGATGAACCCGGAGCAGCTGTGGGAGACCACGCTGAACCCGGAGACCCGGCGCCTGCTGCAGGTGCGGGTCGAGGACGCGGTCGCCACCGACGAGATCTTCACCACGCTGATGGGCGACCAGGTCGAGCCGCGGCGCGACTTCATCGCCCGCAACGCCCTCGCCGCAGCCAACCTGGACATCTAATTAATCCATTCTAATCAAGTAGTTAAAAGCTACTTGGCGTCGGGGCGGTAGACGGCATCCCAGTCTCCGGCCAGCTGGCGGCAGGGTCCCGCCTGGCGCTGCTGGCAGCCCCGGAAAATTTGGCGAACGTGTCGACATTTGCCCGTATCAGGTGGGTAAATGCAGCAAATGAGCGGTCATCTGATCGGCTAGCGCCGGCGCTTCGAGGCTTGCGGCGAGGCGCGTGAAATCGGCGATGTCACCGAACAGCGGCGCCCGCTCCGCGTCCCCTGCGCCGATCCGGGCGACGTCACCGTCGGCCAGCCGCTCGCACACCACGTCGACCGCGCCCGACCAACAGGGCTCGACCTGTGGGCCTCAAACGGCCCTTTCTGTCACGGTTCACGCGGGGCCCTGGAAAGGTGCGGTTGGGTTCGCACCTCCCATTCTCCGGGCAAGCCCCGAGTCAACGACCTACCGAGAGATCACAACTAGCCATCCGCTGCCCGCAGTGCCGCCGGCGGCTCGCCGCTGCCGCCGAGGTGCGGCTGGGCGGTGCCGATCCACGCCTCGGCCAGGCGGTTGATCTCCTTGGCCTTGCGCCCGGCGGTGGCGATCGGCGGGCCGATGGCGACGTGCACCGTGCCGGGACGGATCGGGAAGCCGCGGCGCGGCCAGTAGCTGCCGGCGTCGTGCACCACCGGGACCACCGGCACGCCGGCCCGCTCGGCGAGCATCGCCCCGCCGGGGTTGAACGGCCCCAGCGTGGCCGGGGGCATCCGCGTCCCCTCCGGGAACACCACCAGCCACATCCCGTCCTGCAGCCGCTCGCTGCCCTGGTCGATCACCTGGCGCAGCGCGCGGCTGTGGCCGCCGCGGTCGATCGCCACCGGGCGCAGCAGCGCCAGGCACCAGCCGAACAGCGGGATCCACAGCAGCGAGCGCTTCAGCACCCAGACGTGGGGCGGGAAGATCGACTGGAACGCCAGGGTCTCCCACGCCGACTGGTGGTTGCTGAGCACCACGGCGCCGCCCGTGGCCGGGATGTGCTCGCGGCCGCTGACTCGGTAGTCGAGGCCGCAGGTGAGGCGCAGCCACCACAGGCTGATCCGCGACCAGCGGGTCAGCACCGCGTAGCGCTGGCGCAGGTGCAACGGCAGCAGCAGCGGCATCGCCAGCGCGAACAGGGTGATGAACAGCCACGCCCCGACGGCGAACAGCAGCGTGCGCAGCAGTGCCAGCCATCGGTGCGGGCCGCGCAGCGGGGCTCCCGGCGTGGCCGGCGCGAGGCTCACCGACCGGCACCCTCCTCGAGCAGCGCGTCGACGAACGCACCGAGGTCGGCGCAATGACGGCCCTGCGCGGCGGCTGCGCCGATCGCGACCACGTTGCACCCGGCCGCATGCGCGGCGGCCAGCTCGTCGGCGGCGGCCAGGGCGGCCGGCACCCGCGCCAGCTCGACCCGCCAGCGGTTGGCGACCTGCTCGAACAGGCCGCTCTGCGGTGGCCGGCAGCTGCACGGCTGGCGTACGCCGTGGGTGCAGGCGAAGAAGGCGTCGACGACGCCGCCGGCCGCGGTGACCTCGCGCTGCAGCACGGTGACCCGCTGACCCAGCGCGTCGAGTGCCTGGCTGTGGCTGGCGGCAGGCGGCAGGCCGACCAGCACGGCGACGTCGTACCCGGCGTGGGTCAGCCGCGCCAGCGCGGCCGGAGCACCGGGCAACGGGCTGCTGGCCTGGTCGTCGCCGGCGAGCAGCACGCCGCTGCAACCGAGGATCACCAGCTGGATGGCCAACGCGCCCCTCCCCGGGTCAGGCCTGCAGGCGCGACAGGTCGGCGACGCGCATGAACAGCGCCGACATCTGCTCGAGCAGGGCCAGGCGGTTGCTGCGCAGGGCCGCGTCCTCGGTCATCACCATCACCTCGTCGAAGAAGCGGTCGACCGCCGGGCGCAGGCCGGCGAGCCGGGTCAGCGCGGCGCTGTAACGGCCGCCGGCGAGGTCGGGCGCGACAGCGTCGCGGTGCTCGGCGACGGCGGCGGCGAGGGCCTGCTCGGCCGCCTCGACCAGCCGCGCCGGGTCGAGCTCCGCCGGGGGCGGGTTCTCGGCCTGGCGGATGATGTTGCGCACCCGCTTGTTGGCCGCGGCCAGGCTGGCCGCCTCGGGCAGCGCGCGGAACGCGGCCACCGCGCGCAGGCGGTGGTCGAAGTCCAGCGGCCGCGTCGGGCGCAGCGCGAGCACCGCGTCGAAGGTGTCGGGCGCGTGGCCGGCCTCGGCGTAGTAGCCGCGCAGGCGGTCGAACAGGAACTGCAGCACCTGCTCGGCGGTGTCGCCCTCGCTGAGCCGGTCGCCGAAGGCGGCGACGGCGAACGGCAGCACCTCCGCGAGGTCGAGGTCGACCTCGCCCTCGATGGCGATGCGCAGCACGCCGAGCGCGGCGCGGCGCAGCGCGAACGGGTCGCGGTCGCCGGTCGGCCGCTGGCCGATGCCGAAGATGCCGACCAGGGTGTCGAGCTTCTCGGCCACGGCCAGCGCGCGGCCCAGCGCCGTGGCCGGCAGGGCGTCGCCGGCGAAGCGCGGGCGGTAGTGCTCCTCGAGCGCCGCCGCGACCGCCTCCGGGTGGCCGTCGTGGAGCGCGTAGTAGCGGCCCATGATGCCCTGCAGCTCGGGGAACTCGCCGACCATGCTGGTCAGCAGGTCGCACTTGCACAGCTGCCCGGCGAGGCGCGCCTGGGCCGGGTCGGCGGCGCAGGCCGGGGCCAGGTGCGCGGCCAGCCCGGCGATGCGCTGGCAGCGGTCGTGCAGGC
>DATCZX010000044.1:0-8135 GCA_036525695.1 Gammaproteobacteria bacterium
CCCGTTGGCCGCGGCGTTGGCGCGGGTGGCGAGCAGCGCCTGCGGGTCGAGGTCGACCGCCCAGGCGCGCCCGGCGCCGAGCAGCAGCCCGGCGATCGCCAGGATCCCGGAGCCGCAGCCGTAGTCGAGCAGCGTCGCGGCGGGCTCCGCCGCGTCGAGCCACTCGAGGCACAGCGCGGTGGTCGGGTGGGTGCCGG
Organism: Gammaproteobacteria bacterium; assembly: GCA_036525695.1. GTDB lineage: Bacteria > Pseudomonadota > Gammaproteobacteria > QNFN01 > QNFN01 > DATCZX01. The sequence continues at coordinate 198 of DATCZX010000044.1, forward strand.
TGCCGAAGGCCAGTCCCGGGTCGAGGCGCAGGTTGACGGCGTCGGCGGCGGGCGGCTCGAAGCTGCTCGGCACCACCCACAGCCGGGTGCCGAAGCGGAGCGGGCGGAAGCCGTCGAGCCAGGCCCGTTCCCAGTCGCGCTCGGCCAGCGCCTCGACGCGCCAGCCGCCCGGGCCGCCACCGAGTGCCGCGGCCAGGGCGCCGCGCAGCGGCAGCGGGTCGAAGCCCTCGGGAAACAGCCCGGTGACGCGGTTGTGACGCCACACCCGGACCTCGCCCGGCAGCGGCTCGTAGACCGGGTCGTCGGCGGCGTCGCCGACCGTCACCGACAGCGCGCCGGCGCGCTCGAAGGTTGCGCTGGCGTCCTCGACCTGCGCCGCCGGGACCTCGACGTGGACCTGCAGCCAGTGGGCCACGGGCGCCGCCTCACTCGGCCAGGCGTTGCTGCAGGTAGTGGATGTTGACGCCGCCGGCGACGAAGCCGTGGTCGGCGAGCATGCGCCGGTGCAGGTCGACGTTGGAATGGATGCCGCCGATGACGATCTCGCGCAGTGCCTGGCGCATCCGCGCCAGCGCCGACTGGCGGTCGTCGCCGTGGGCGATCAGCTTGCCGATCAGCGAGTCGTAGTGCGGTGGCACGCGGTAGCCCTGGTAGATGTGCGAGTCGACGCGGATGCCCGGCCCCCCGGGCATGTGCAGCGAGGTGATCTCGCCTGGCGACGGGGTGAAGCGCTCCGGGTGCTCGGCGTTGATCCGGCACTCGATCGCGTGGCCGCGCAGCACGATCTCCTCCTGGCGGTAGCGCAGCGGCTCGCCGAAGGCGATGCGCAGCTGCTCCTGGACGATGTCGATGCCGGTGATCAGCTCGGTGACCGGGTGCTCGACCTGCACCCGGGTGTTCATCTCGATGAAGTAGAACTCGCCGTCCTGGTACAGGAACTCGAAGGTGCCCGCGCCGCGGTAGCCGATGCGCTGGCAGGCCTCGGCGCAGCGCTCGCCCATGCTGCGGCGCAGCTCGGGGCTGATCCCCGGGGCCGGCGCCTCCTCGACCACCTTCTGGTGGCGGCGCTGCAGCGAGCAGTCGCGCTCGCCGAGGTGGATGGCGTTGCCGTGCATGTCGGCGAGCACCTGGAACTCGACGTGGCGCGGGTGGTCCAGGAACTTCTCCATGTAGACCACGTCGGAGCCGAATGCCGCCTGCGCCTCGTTGCGGGTCAGCGAGATGGCGTCGAGCAGCGTCGCCGGCGCCTGCACCACGCGCATGCCGCGACCGCCGCCGCCGGCCGCCGCCTTGATCAGCACCGGGTAGCCGATCTCCGCGGCCAGCGCCAGGTTGTGCTGCTCGTCGTCGCCGAGCGGGCCGTCCGAGCCGGGCACGCAGGGCACGCCGGCCTCGCGCATGCAGCGGATCGCCGCGATCTTGTCGCCCATCAGGCGGATCGTGTCGGGCTTCGGGCCGATGAAGACGAAACCGCTGCGCTCGACCTGCTCGGCGAAGTCGGCGTTCTCGGACAGGAAGCCGTAGCCGGGGTGGATCGCGTTGGCGTCGGTGACCTCGGCGGCGCTGATCAGGGCCGGGATGTTCAGGTAGCTCGCGCTCGCCTGCGGCGGGCCGATGCAGACCGTCTCGTCGGCCAGCAGCACGTGCTTCAGATCGCGGTCCGCGGTCGAGTGCACCGCGACCGCCTTGACCCCGAGCTCGTGGCAGGCACGCAGGATGCGCAGCGCGATCTCGCCGCGGTTGGCAATGACGACCTTGTCGAACATGGCGCGGCTCAGGCGATCACGAACAGGGCTTCGCCGAATTCCACCGGCTGGCCGTTGTCGACCAGGATCGCGCTGACCACGCCGGCGCGGTCGCACTCGATCTGGTTCATCATCTTCATCGCCTCGATGATGCACAGCGTGTCGCCGACGTTGACCCGCTGGCCGACCTCGACGAACGGCTTGCTGCCCGGGTTGCCGGAACGGTAGAAGGTGCCGACCATCGGCGAGGTGACGCGGTGGCCGGCCGGCGCGCTGTCGCCGCTCGGTGCCATGCCTGGCGTACTGTCGACCGCCACCGGCGGCGGCGCGGCCGGCACCGGCAGCGGGCTGCTGGTGGTGACCGTGGTCATGCCCTGCGGGTAGCGGCTGATGCGCACCGACTCCTCGCCCTCGTGGATCTCGATCTCGGCGATGCCCGACTCCTCGAGCAGCTCGATCAGCTTCTTGACCTTGCGGATGTCCATCTGGATTCCTTGCCTGCCGCGCTCAGCCGGCGTGGTGGCGCAGCGCCGCGGCCAGCGCCAGCTCGTAGCCGTGCGCGCCCAGGCCGACGATGCTGCCGAGCGCGATGTCGGAGAAGTAGGAGTGGTGCCGGAACGGCTCGCGCGCGTGCACGTTGCTCAGGTGCACCTCGATGAACGGCACGGCGACCGCGAGCAGGGCGTCGCGCAGCGCGATGCTGGTGTGGGTGAAGGCCCCGGGGTTGAACAGGATGCAGGCGGTGCCGTCGTCGCGCGCGGCGTGGATGCGCTCGATCAGCTCGTGCTCGGCGTTGCTCTGGAAGCAGTCGAGGCTGTGGCCGCCCGCGCCGGCCTGCTCCTGCAGCCGCTGGCAGATGCTGGCCAGGCTCTGGTGGCCGTAGCGTTCCGGCTCGCGCGTGCCGAGCAGGTTCAGGTTGGGTCCGTTGAGCAGCAGGATCCGGGCCACGGCAACTGTCCGGTTGGGCGCAGGCAACGCGTCATATGCCTGCAGGTTGACAGAAGATAGCTACAGAATTGGCGCAAATCCCCCTCTGCGCCGGCCAGCGCATTGTCCTACAGGGGCCCGGGGTTGTCCAGTTGCAGCGCCCGCCGAGGGCCCGGAAGCTAGCGCAGCGCGCTCTCGATCTGCCGGCGGAAGGCGTCCGCGTCCATGAAGCCCATCACCCTATGCGAACGCCGCTCGACCCCGTCGCTGCCGAAGAACAGGATCGTCGGCGGGCCGATCAGGCCGAAGTGCCTGAGCAGCGCCTGGTCCTCGGCGTCGTTGGCGGTGACGTCGGCCTGCAGCGTCGTGGTGTTGACCAGCGCCCGGTGCACGCCCGGGTCGACGAAGGTCTCGCGCTCCATCTCCTTGCAGGTGACGCACCAGTCGGCGTAGTAGTCGAGCATCACCGAGCGTCCCTGCTGCACCGCCTGGGCCACCTCGCGCTCGAGGTCGGCGACGCTCTTGATCCGCTTGAACGGCAGCTCGGCATGCGCCTCGCCGCCGCCGAGGCCGGCGACGTGGAAGCCGGCCAGCGGGCGCAGCACGTCGTCGTTGCCGCGCGTCGCGCCGAGCACCAGCAGCGCGCCGTAGACCAGCAGCACCAGCCCGAGCCCCTTCCAGGTCTTGCGCCAGCCGCTGCTGCCGGCCGGCAGCGCCTGCAGCGCGCCGAGGTAGATCGCCGACACCACCAGCAGCGCGGCCCACAGCAGCAGCGCCACCGGTCCCGGCACGATCCGCTCGAGCATCCAGATCGCGACGCCGAGCAGCAGCACGCCGAACACCTTCTTGACCGCCTCCATCCACGCCCCGGCGCGCGGCAGCAGCCTGCCGGCCGAGGTGCCGATCGCCAGCAGCGGGGCGCCCATGCCGAGGCTCAGCGCGAACAGCGCGGTGCCGCCGAGCAGCGCGTCGCCGGTCTGGCCGATGTAGATGAGTGCCCCGGCCAGCGGCGCCGCGACGCACGGGCCGACGATCAGCGCCGAGAGCACGCCCATCACGCCGGCGCCGGCCAGCGAGCCGCCCTTCTGCCGGTGGCTGACCTCGGAGAGCTTGGTCTGCAGCCAGCTCGGCATCTGCAGGTCGTAGAAGCCGAACATCGACAGCGCCAGGGCGACGAACACGGCGCTGAACGCGCCGAGGATCCACGGGTTCTGGAACGCCGCCTGCAGGTTGCTGCCGAACAGCCCGGCGACCACGCCGGCGGCGGTGTAGGTCACCGCCATCGCCAGCACGTAGACCGCGGAGAGGGCGAACGCCTTGCGCGTCGTCACCTGCCGGCCGTGGCCGACGATGATCCCGGAGAGGATCGGGATCATCGGGAACACGCACGGGGTGAACGCGAGCAGCAGGCCGAAGCCGAAGAAGCTGGCCACCGTCAGCAGCGTGCTGCCGCCCGCCAGCGCCGCCGCGATGCTGTCCTGCTCGCTCAGCGACACGCCCGGCGCGGCCGGCTGGGCGGCGAACTGCGCCGGTGCCGGGGCGGCCGCGGCGCTGGAGATCAGCCCGAGGTCGAGCACGAACTGCTGCTGCATCGGCGGGTAGCAGATGCCCTCGTCGGCGCAGCCCTGGTAGCTGGCGGTCACCGTGACCGGCCCGTCCGCCTGCGCGATGCGTGCCACCGGCACCGTCGCGGCGACCTCGTGGGTGTAGATCTCCATGCGCCCGAAGTACGGGTCCTGCTTGACCTTGCCGTCCGGCAGCGCGGCCTCGCCGAGCCGCACCGGTGCGCCGTCGGCGACGCTGAAGGCGAACTTGTCGCGGTAGAGGTAGTAGCCGTCGGCGATCTGCCAGCGGGCGACCAGCGCGCGGCCGTCGGGCGTGGGATCGGCGCTGAACACGAACGCGACCTCGGGGTCGAGGAACTCCGGCTCGTCGTTGCCGAAGCCGAGTTTCTGCCCGAGCAGCTGCAGCAGCGGGGTCGCCGGTGGCGCGGCCGGTGCCTCCAGGGCGGCCAGCTGCAGCTCGGTACGGCGCGTCTCCGGCGGGTAGCAGACGCCGATGTCGGCGCAGCCCTGCGCGTTGACCTCGAGCGCCAGCACGGTCGCCGGCCCCGGCGGGCGCTCGACGGCGACCGGGATGGCGACCTCGCCGCGGTAGACCGCCATCTCGCCGAAGAAGGCGTCCTGCTTGATCTCGGTCGGCGCCGGCAGCGCCGCCGCCCCCAGCGTGATCCCCGGGGTGGCGCTGCTGAAGCCGAGCTTGTCGCGGTAGAGGTAGTAGCCGTCGGCGATCTGCCAGCGCACGACCAGGCCGTCACCCCGTGCCTCGGCCTGCATCCGGTAGGCCTGCTCGGGGCGCAGCAGCTCGCTGTCACCGAAGCCCGGCAGCGGTGCGGCGCCGAGGTGGGAGGCGGCCAGCAGCAGGGCGGCCGGCAGCCAGTGGCGCAGTGTGGACATCATCCTTCGGTCTCGCTGTCGATCCAGGCCAGGTAGCCCGGCAGGCCACGCGATATTGGGACCGCGATGACTTCGGGAAGTTCGTACGGGTGCGCCGCGACCAGGGTCTCCTCGAGGTCGGCGTACCGGCTGCCGCGGGTCTTGGCCAGCAGCAGCGTCTCCTCGGCCGATTCGACCCGGCCCTGCCAGCGGTAGATCGAGGTCAGGCCGGGCAGCAGGTTGACGCAGGCGGCGAGCTGCCGCTCCACCAGCAGCGTGGCCAGCCGCTCCGCGGTCACCGAGTCCGGGCAGGTGCACAGCACCAGCAGGTGCGGATCCTGGTTCGGCATGGCTGGCGGTGACCGTGACAGCCCGGGGAGGGGCGGGTATAAAAGGTTATCCCGCCGTGCCGGCCTTGTCATCGCCGCCGTGCGGCACCCCGTCGCCGTGGAGAGCCCCGCTGAACCCCTTCGGCATCCTGCTGCTGCTGTTCCTGGTCATCCCGCTGGTCGAGATCTACCTGCTGATCCAGGCCGGCAGCGTGATCGGCGCGCTGCCGACGGTCGGCCTGGTGGTGCTGACCGCGGTGGTCGGTGCCTGGATGCTGCGGCTGCAGGGGCTGGCCACCCTGGCGCGGGTGCGCGCCAGCCTGGAGCAGGGCGAACTGCCGGAGACCGCGCTGGTCGAGGGGGTGCTGCTGCTGCTCGCCGGCGCCCTGCTGCTGACGCCGGGCTTCGTCACCGACGGGTTCGGTTTCGTGCTGCTGGTGCCGGGCGCACGGATCGCGCTGGCGCGCGCCCTGCTGCGCCGCGTCGCGCTGCGTGCCGTGGCCGGTTCCGCGGCCGGGCGGCCGCCGCCACCGGGGGCCGGGGGTGGCCGGGTGATCGAGGGCGAGGCGCAGCGCGAGGACGGCGCGCGCTGACCGCGAGATTGCGCTGAAAAGGGGCCGGAGCCTATTGATCTGGCGTTGCAAACGGGTAGGATGCCGGCTACCTGAGCGGTCACCGACCCGCTCGCCTCGATGGGTGCCACGATGAAGAAGATCGGCTTGCTGCTGCTGATGCTGGCGTTCGTCGCGCCGCCGCTGGAGTCGTTCGCCGCGGACGGTTTCAACAAGTTCAAGGTCAGGCGCATCGTCAGCAAGAACAAGTGTTTCAAGTGCCACGCCGTCGAGCGCGAGAAGGTCGGCCCGGCCTACATCAACGTCTCGAAGAAATTCAACGAGGACCCCAACGGGCGGCAGAAGATCTACACCCACCTGACCACCAGCCCGACGATCAAGGTCGAGGGCAGGGATGAGACCCACGTCAACCTCAAGGCGGGCGGTGACGCCGACATCAACGAGGTGATCAGCTGGCTGCTGTCGCTGGCAGGCGACCCCGACTCCCTCAACAAGTAGTAACCGGCCCAGGAGGCTCCCGTTGCCCACTGCTTTTCCCGACCTTTCCGGGCAACCGCGCTGGCGGGCCTGCCTGCTGCCGGTGATCCTCGCGCTGGTCGCCGGCGTGCTCGGCACCTGGGGCTTCGCCGAGACGCTGGCCTGGACCAACACCGAGCAGTTCTGCATCGGTTGCCACGAGATGCGTGACAACGTCTACGCCGAGTACCAGGACACCATCCACGACACCAACCGCACCGGCGTGCGCGCGACCTGCGCCGATTGCCACGTGCCGCACGCCACCGTCCCGAAGCTGATCCGCAAGGCCAAGGCCAGCTTCGAGCTCTACGGCCACTTCACCGGCAAGCTCGACACCCCGGAGAAGTTCGAGGCGCACCGCTACCAGATGGCGCTGAAAGTCTGGACCGACATGCGCGCCAGCGACTCGGCCGTCTGCCGCCACTGCCACGTCGAGGCCAAGATGAATCCCTCGGCGCAGACCGAGAAGGCGCTCGACCGCCACGAGCAGGGGCGCAAGGAGGGGCTGACCTGCATCGACTGCCACTTCGGCATCGCCCACAGCGAGCCCGACGGGGAGTTGACGCCGAAGGAGCTGGGCGTCCCGATTCAAAAGTAAAAGATCGGGTTTGTCATCCAAGTGTTTGTATATTAATCTTGTCCCTGACGGGTGCCGGTGGGAAAACCGGCATCAGGACCCGCAGGGATCCGGACGTTTCAACTTTGAAGAGGGGGTTTCCAGGATGAACCACTTGCCACGGTTCCGACCCGGGCTGTTGCACCTGCTGGCGCTGCTGCTGGCCGTGGGCCTCGCCCTGCCGGGCAGCGCGCTGGCGCAATCCAAGGACGAGCGCGAATACGACGACCTGGCGCTGACCGGCGACAACGTCTGCACCCGCTGCCACGACGACGCCGACAACCCCCGCTTGATGACCATCGGTCGCACCAAGCACGGCACCCGCGCCGACGCGCGCACGCCGACTTGCACCAGCTGCCACGGCGAGAGCCTCGCCCACCGCGAGAACCCGGACGGCACGGACGTACGGCCCCTGCCCGACCGCCTGTTCAAGGCCGGCAGGGTCAACAACACGGTCGCCGACAAGAACGCCCCGTGCCTAGGCTGCCACCAGGGTGGGGCGACCATGTTCTGGGCCGCCAGCACGCACGACGCCCGCGACGTGGCCTGCGTCGACTGCCACCAGATGCACACCGACAACGACCGCGTGCGCAACAAGGCCACGCAGACCGACGTCTGCGCCAACTGCCACGCGGCCCAGCGCTCGGAGGAGAACAAGCCCTACCGCCACCCGACGCGGGAGGGACTGATGGCCTGTTCCGACTGCCACAACCCGCACGGCTCGCCGTCGATGAAGGGCATGCTGGCCAGGGACTCGGTGGTCGACACCTGCTACACCTGCCACATGGAGAAGCGCGG
>DATCZX010000045.1:0-4122 GCA_036525695.1 Gammaproteobacteria bacterium
CTCGGCGAGTCGGACGCCATGCGCGAGGTGCGGGCGTCGATCGCGCGGCTCGCGCGCAGCATGGCGCCGGTGGCGATCACCGGCGAGTCGGGTTCGGGCAAGGAACTCGCGGCGCGCCTCGTGCACGAGTCGGGCACGCGCGCGACGATGCCGTTCGTGGCGGTGAATTGCGGGGCGATTCCCGAGACGCTGATGGAAGCCGAGTTCTTCGGGTATCGCAAGGGCGCGTTCACCGGCGCCGAGCAGGATCGCGACGGCTTCTTCCAGGCCGCCAGCGGCGGCACGCTGTTCCTCGACGAGGTGGCCGACCTGCCGTTGCCGATGCAGGTGAAGCTGCTGCGCGCGATCCAGGAAAAGCGCGTTCGCAAGGTGGGCGCCACCGCCGAGGAGCCGGTGGACGTGCGCATCATCAGCGCAACGCACCAGGATCTGGGGCAGTGCGTTGCCGCCGGGCGGTTTCGCCAGGATCTGTACTACCGGCTCAACGTGATCGAGTTGAAGCTGCCGCCGCTGCGCGACCGGCCCGGCGACATTCCCGCGCTGGCCCAGTCGATTCTCGAGAAGCTCGCCGCGCGCGGGGGCTTGGCCGAGCCGCCGCGCCTGTCGTCGGTAACGCTCAAGTACCTTTGCAGCTACGGGTTTCCCGGCAACGTGCGCGAGCTCGAGAACATCCTCGAGCGCGCCGCCGCGCTGTGCGACGGCGAGGTGATCCGCGGCGAGGACCTGGTCCTGCCCCAGGCCACGACACCGGTCGCCAGCGGCAGCGCGCCGTCCGCCGACACGGTGCACGCCGACCCGGCGCTGCCGCTGCCCGACTACCTCGAGGCGATCGAGCGGCAGCGCATCGTGCAGGCGCTGGAGCGCACCCGCTGGAACCGCACCGCGGCCGCCGAGCTGCTCGGGGTCAGCTTCCGCACGCTGCGCTACCGGCTGAAGAAACTCGGGATCGAGTGAGCGCCGGGCGGTCACCGGCAAGGAGGAGAGAATGCTCTGGGTCAAGGGCCTGCACCTGATCTTCATGGTCACCTGGTTCGCCGGGCTGTTCTACCTGCCGCGGCTGTTCGTCTACCACGCCGAGTGCCGCGACGAGGCCGGCAACGCGCGCTTCAAGGTGATGGAGCGCAAGCTCTACTACGGCATCATGACCCCGGGCATGGTGCTGACCTTCGTCTTCGGCATCTGGTTGCTGGTCGCCTACGCCTGGGAGGCGTACGGCAGCATGGGCTGGCTGCACGCCAAGCTCGCGCTGCTCGTGGGCCTGGTTGTCTACCATGTATACTGCGGCCGCTACATGAAGGACTTCCGCGACGACCGCAACCGGCACGGGCACGTGTTCTACCGCTGGTTCAACGAGATCCCGGTGCTGTTCCTGGTCGCGACCGTCCTGCTGGCCTCCGTGAAACCCTTCTGAGCAGCGCGGGTCGAACCACCCAGCCACTCTTCGAGGAACACCAACGATGACCCGACTGGTCCAGTGCACCGTCCTCAACACCCGCGCCGAGGGGCTCGACGAGCCGCCGCATCCCGGCGAGCTCGGGCAGCGCATCTACGAGAACGTCTCCAAGGCCGGCTGGCAGAAATGGCTGGAGCGGCTGACCACGATCATCAACGAGAACGGCCTGAACACCGCCGACCCGAGCAGCATCGAGCTGATCGAGAAGCACATGCGCGGGTTCCTGTTCCACGAGGGCGACTACGGCGGCCTGCCCTCGGGCTTCCAGGCCGCGCCGCGCGCCAAGAAGTAGCCCCACCGCTCGCCGAACGCCTCCGGCGCCCCCGGGCGGCGCCGCGGGTGCAACTCGTCGATGGGCGAGGCGGGAACCCGGGCCCGTAGGGTGCGGTGACGCAGGAACCGCACCGCGGCCGACCGGGTCGGCAAAGGGGCCGGTGAGCTTTTTCGCCGGCCCGATGATGGGCACGCTGCGCTTTGCCCATCCTACGTCAGCCCGGTTCCTCCCGCCGGTGTTTCAGGCCTCGACCACCGCGCGCAGCCCGCCACCCCGGTGCAGCACCGGGGCGACCACCACCTCCAGGCAGGCGTGCGCGGCGCGCAGCGCGGCCTCGGCCGCGGCCGGCGTCGCGGCGCGGGCGAAGACGAAACCGAGGTAGCTGTCCCCCTCGGGCAGCGGCACCAGCTCGTAGCCCTCGCGCACGCTGATCTCGACCGCCTCGATCCCGGGCACGCGCTGCGCCTGCAGCACCCCCTCGACCCGGCGCAGGATGCCGCGCTGCGCGATCGGCAGCATCAGCACCCCGGCGGCCTCGGCGCTGCCCTGGCGCGGCAGCGGGCGGCGCAGCGCGTGGGCGATCACCAGCTCCTCGAGGCCGTGGCCGGTGCCGAAGCGCAGCAGCCGCGCGCACTGGCCGCCGATGGTGCGCGCCGCGACCTCGAGCAGCCACGCCTCGCCCCGGTGCAGCCGCAGCTCGGCGTGCACCGGTCCCTCGCGCAGGCCGTAGGCCACACACGCGGCGGCGACCACCTCCGCCGCCCGGCGCTGCAGCGCGGCCGGGTGGCGCGACGGGGTCACGTAGTAGGTCTCCTCGAAGAACGGCCCCTCCAGCGGGTCGGGCTTGTCGAACAGCGCCAGCACCTCGAGCCGGCCGCCGGCGAGCAGCCCCTCGAGCGCGATCTCCTCCCCCGGCAGGTACGCCTCGAGCAGCGCCTGCTCGCGCTCGTCCGGGTAGGCGGCGTGGGCGACGATCGGCAGCAGGCGGGTGGCCGCGCGCTGCAGCGCGTCGAGGTCATCGACGCGCATCACCCCGCGGCTGCCGGAGAGGGCCAGCGGCTTCAGCACCGCGGGGAACGGGAAGCCGCGCGCCTGCGCGGCCAGCGGCTGGGTCAGGTCGAGGCGCAGGTGGCGCGGCACCGGCAGCCCGGCGGCCGCCAGCCGTGCACGCGCGAGGTCCTTGCGCCGCGTCAGCCAGGCCGCCTCGGGGGCGTTGCCGGCGAGCCCGAGGGCGGCGGCGACGCGCGCGGCGAGCTCGACCGTCAGGTCGTCGGTGGCGACCACCGCGGCGAAGCCCGCGGGTCCCGCCGCCGCCTCGATGCGGGCGAGGCTGGCGGCCGGGTCGGCGAGGTCGAGGTGGAGGCCGCCGTCGCCGCCGACCAGCGCGTGGCGGCCGGTCGAGGCGACCACCGCCGCCACGCCGAGGCGGGCGGCGGCTTCGAGGTAGGGGACGGTGCGGTAGCTGCCCGGCGGCGCGAGCAGCAGCAGCCGGGGGGTAGTCTCGGGTGGTTTGCGCGGTTCCCGGCCGTCAGGCACAACCGCCGCCGGTCGAACCGCCGGCCGAACCGCAGGCCGAGCAACCGCCGCTGCCGCCGACCGCCTGGAAGGCGTTGCGGAAGACGAAGCTCGCGCCCATCCCCTGCTCGACGTAGTCGATCTCGGCCCCGCGCAGGTAGTTCAGCGCGACGCTGTCGATGTACAGCTTCAGCCCGTCGCGGTCGAACACGCGGTCGTAGAGGGAGGTGCTGTCGGTGAAGGTCATGCCGTAGTTCATCCCGCCGCAGCCGCCGCCGGAGACGTAGACGCGGACGGCATCGACGCTGTCCTCGGCCTGCGCCTCCTCGAGCAGCCCGGCCAGCGCCTTGACCGCGAGCTCGGTGATGTGGAGGTCGCTGTCACGCAGCTCGACCGGGACCGCCGGGACGGTGTTGCTGGAGGCCTGGGCACTGCTCTGGTTCATCTCGTCTCTCCTGCCGCGCCGGTGGAGCCCGGGCGGTTCACGTAGTCACTCGGACATGGCGCTGGGCGCCAGGTTCACGCGCGTAGATGCTCACACGCGATGTTCCACCAGCCATTGACCGCGGTCAACGGCGCAAACAGCAGGGGCATCGCCCGCCAGCGGTGCGGTGCGCACGCTCAACGCAGCCCGCGGGACTTCATGGCTCGGGCTTCAGCCCGACGACCGCCCCGTCGGGCTGAAGCCCGACCCACAACAAAGGTGGAGCAGCTACCGAGCCGTAGGGTGCGGTGACGCAGGAACCGCACCGCGAACCCCGGGGCCAGCGCTGCGGTTCGCGGGCTCAGCGCATCCTGCAGGGCTGAAGCCCGACCCACGGCGATGGTGGAGCACCTCCCGAGCCGTAGGGTGCGGTGACGCAGGAACCGCACCGTGGAC
>DATCZX010000046.1:0-4791 GCA_036525695.1 Gammaproteobacteria bacterium
GGCGGACGGCCCGCACTGGCTGGCGCACCACTACACCGACCCGGCCCCGGTGCTCGGCCAGCTCGGCGAGCTGCTGCGTGCCGCGGCGGCCGCCGCACCCTGACCGCGCACCCCGGCGCGGCGTTCACCCCAACCCTGGACCGAAGCCCATGTCCCACCCCGCGTTCCGAGGCGTGCTGGTTCCCGTCGCGACCCCGTTCGACCCCGGCCTGGCGCCGGACGTCGACGCCTTCGTGGCCCATTGCCGCTGGCTGCTGGAGCAGGGCGCCGACGGCCTCGCGGTGTTCGGCACCACCAGCGAGGCGACCTCGCTCGGGGTCGACGAGCGCATCGCGCTGCTCGAGGCGCTGGTCGCCGCCGGCATCCCCGCGGCGCGGCTGATGCCCGGCACCGGCACCTGCGCGCTGGGCGACAGCGTGCGGCTGACCGCGCACGCGGTCGGCCTCGGCTGCGGCGGCGTGCTGATGCTGCCGCCTTTCTATTACAAGGGGGTCGGCGAGGAGGGGCTCTACGCCAGCTTCGCCGAGGTGATCGAGCGGGTCGGCGACGCGCGGCTGCGGCTCTACCTGTACCACATCCCGCCGGTGGCGCAGGTCGGCATTCCGCTGACGGTGCTGGCGCGCTTGTGCGCGGCCTACCCGCAGGCGCTGGCGGGCATCAAGGACAGCTCGGGCGACTGGGCGCACACCGCGAGGCTGCTGGCGGAGTTCCCGCAGCTGGCGGTGTTTCCCGGTTCGGAGGCGTTCCTGCTCGACGGCCTGCGCCACGGCGGTGCCGGCTGCATCACCGCCACCGGCAACGTCAACCCGGCCGGCATCCGCGCGGTGTTCGCGCAGTGGCAGTCGGCCGGCGCCGAGGCGCTGCAGGAGCGGGCCGGGGCGGTGCGCCGCAGCGTCCAGGCCTACCCGCTGATCGCCGCGGTCAAGGCGCTGCTGGCGCGGATCCACGCCGCGCCAGGCTGGGCGCGGGTGCGGCCGCCGCTGGAAGCACTGCCGCAGCAGCGTGTCGCGGCGCTGTGTGCCGAGGCCGCGGCGGCCGGGTTGGAGTTGCCGCCGGGCTGAGCCCCGCTCAGGCGGCGCGGGCGCTCGACAGCGCGGCGCGGTTCAGCGCCGAGAGCACCGCGTTCAGCGACGCGCTGACGGTGTCACGGTCGAACGCGGCACCGCAGAAGCGCCGTCCGTCGACGTTGAGCTGGACGTAGGCGACCGCCTCGGCGTCGGTGCCGCCACCGACCGCGTGCTCGCTGTAATCGACCACGCTGACCCGCTCGGCGCTGTGCCGCGACCAGGCATCGACGAAGGCGGCGATCGCGCCGACCCCCTCACCGTGCAGCGTGCACTCGCGGCCCGCGTCGGCGACGTGCGCCTCGATCACGTCGTGACCGTTGCGGTTCAGCTGGTAGCCGAGCAGCCGAGCCGGGTTGCGGTCGGTGACGAAGTGCTCGCGGAACAGCCGGTGGATGGTCGCCCCGTCGACCTCGCCGCCCTGCCGCTCGCTCGCCTCCTGCACCAGCTGCGCCAGTTCCACCTGCAGCCAGCGCGGCAACGACAGGCCGTAGTCGCGCTCGAGCACGAAGGCGACGCCGCCCTTGCCGGACTGGCTGTTGACGCGGATCACCGCCTGGTAGTCGCGGCCGAGGTCCTTCGGGTCGAGCGGCAGGTAGGCCACCTGCCACGGCTCGTCCGGTTGCTGCCGCGCCAGGCACTTGCGGATCGCGTCCTGGTGGCTGCCGGAGAACGCGGTGTAGACCAGCTCGCCGACCCACGGGTGACGCGGGTGCACCGGCATCTGCGTGCACTCGGTGTAGACCTGGATGATCTCGTCCGGCCGGCTCAGGTCCAGGCCCGGGTCGATGCCCTGGCTGTAGAGGTTCATCGCCAGCGTGACGATGTCCATGTTGCCGGTGCGCTCGCCGTTGCCGAGCAGCGTGCCCTCGACGCGCTCGGCCCCGGCCAGCAGCGCCAGCTCGCCGGCGGCCACCGCGCAGCCGCGGTCGTTGTGGGTGTGCACCGAGAGCACCAGGCGGTCGCGGCGCGAGATGCGCGTCGAGAAGTACTCGACCTGGTCGGCGAAGTGGTTCGGGCTGGCCACCTCGACCGTCGCCGGCAGGTTGATGATGCACGGCTGCTCGGCGGTCGGTTGCCAGACATCCAGCACCGCCTCGCACACCTCAAGGGCGAAGTCGGGCTCGGTGCTGGTGAAGCTCTCCGGGGAGTACTGGAACACCCAGTCGACCCCGGGCTGGCGGTCGGCGTAGCGCCGCACCAGCTCGGCGCCGCCGACGGCGATCTGCTTGATCCCGGCAAAATCGAGCCCGAACACCCGCTCGCGCTGCACCGTCGAGGTCGAGTTGTAGACGTGGACGTTGGCCCGGCGCGCGCCGCGCAGCGCAGCGAAGGTCTTCGCGATCAGCTCCTCGCGGGCCTGCACCAGCACCTGCACGGTGACGTCGTCGGGGATCTGCTCCTCCTCGATCAGCCAGCGCAGGAAGTCGTGGTCGGGCCGGCTCGCCGACGGGAAGCCGACCTCGATCTCCTTGAAGCCGAGGCGCACCAGCAGGGCCCACAGGCGCCGCTTCTCGCCGACCCCCATTGGCTCGAGCAGGGCCTGGTTGCCGTCGCGCAGGTCGACGCTGGCCCAGCGCGGGGCCCGCTCGAGGACCCGGTCGGGCCATTGCCGGTGTCTCGCCGGGACGGCCGGTGCCGCCCGGTACCTGCGGTGGTCGAAGCTCATGCTCGCTGCTCCTGGGTGCCCTGGCCGTTGCGCTGCCCTGGCCGGCCCGTGGTCAGGGCCCTGGCCGAACCCGCCCTGGTGGGGCCGGTTCTCGCGGCAGCTGCCGGGTAGGTGCTGCCGAGGGGATGCCCGTGGGTGTGCGGGACGGCGATAGATTAGCGCGTACAGTCCGGCATTGGATTGCTAATTGGCCTTCATTATCGGAATTAATGGCAATAATCTGCTTCATATGGCAGATTATGCGCAAACATGTAGATGGAGGGCCGTCCCCGTGCCACTCGACCGCTACGACCGCCGCATCCTCGCCGAGCTGCAGCAGCACGGCCGCCTGAGCAACCAGGAGCTGGCCGAGCGCATCGGCCTGTCGCCGTCGCCGTGCCTGCGCCGGGTCCGCGCGCTGGAGGAGGCGGGGGTGATCGCCGGCTACCGCGCGCTGCTCGACGCGCGCCAGCTCGGCCTGAGCCTGCTGGCGCTGCTGAGCATCTCGATGGACCGCCACACGCCCGAGCGCTTCGCCCGCTTCGAGGCCGCGGTCAGCGAGCTGCCCGAGGTGCTCGAATGCCTGCTGATCACCGGGCGCGAGGCCGACTACCAGCTCAAGGTGGTGGTGCGCGACATGGACGCCTACCAGGAGTTGCTGCTGAACCGGATCACCCGGATCGAGGGGGTCTCCGGGGTGCACTCGAGCTTCGTGCTGCGCCGCGTGGTCGAGCGCACGGCGCTGCCGCTGCCTCAGTAGAGGCCGGCCTCGAGACCGGCCGCCAGCGTCATCCCGAGCTGCTCCCCCTGCGCGAGGAAGCCGGGCTGCATCGGGCCGCTGCACACCAGCGGCGGCTGCACCCGGCGCCAGCCGAGCCCGCCGACGATGCGCTCGACGCTGCGCACCGCGCCGCTGCCGTCGTTGCCGGCGCGCACGCACAGCGCGTAGGGCAGGCCGGCGCTGCGCTCGAGGCAGGGGTAGTAGACGCGGTCGAAGAAGTCCTTCAGCGCGCCGCTCATGTAGCCGAAGTTCTCCGGCGTGGCCAGCAGCACGGCGTCCGCGGCCAGCACCTCGTCCGGCCCGGCGGCGAAGGGTGTCAGCAGGTCGACCGCGACGCCGCCGATCTCCGGGTGGCGGGCGCCGGCGAGCAGCGCGTCGCGCAGCGCAACGGTGTTGGCCGACGGCGCGTGGGCGACCAGCAGCAGCCGCTTCGCCATCCCCGGGCCGGCGTCACGCCGTGCGTGCCAGCGGCGGCTGGCCGAGCGCGGCGGTGGCCGCGTCCACGGCGGCGCCCCGCTCGCGCGGGGCGCCGAGTTCGCCGAGCACCTGCTCGAGCGCGGCCAGGCAGGCGAAGACGTTCTCGCTGCGCGCCGAGTAGCCCATCAGGCCGATGCGCCACACCTTGCCGGCCAGCGCGCCGAGGCCGGCGCCGATCTCGAGGTCGTGCTCGACGAGCAGGCGGCCGCGCACCGCGGCATCGTCGACCCGCTCCGGGATGCGCACCGCGTTGAGCTGCGGCAGGCGGTGTTCGGGGGCGACCAGCAACTCGAGGCCGAGCGCCTCGAGCCCGGCACGCAGGCCGCGGTGCATCCGCGCGTGCCGCTCCCAGGCCTGCTCGAGCCCCTCCTCCCACAGCAGCAGCAGCGCCTCGTGCAGGCCGTAGAGGGCGTTGACCGGCGCGGTGTGGTGGTAGCTGCGGCGCGCGCCCTCGCCCCAGTACCCCATCACCAGGGTGTTGTCGAGGAACCAGCTCTGCACCGGTCGCCGGCGCTGCCGCAGCCGCTCGACCGCGCGCGGGCCGAAGCTGACCGGGGAGAGGCCGGGCGGTGCCGACAGGCACTTCTGGGTGCCGGAGTAGATCGCGTCGACCCCCCAGCCGTCGACCTCCAGCGGGCAGCCGCCGAGCGCGGTGACCGCGTCGACGATCACCAGCGCGTCGTGGCGGTGCGCGATCTCGCTCAGCAGGCGCACGTCGGAGAGCACGCCGGTCGAGGTCTCGGCCTGGACGAAGGCGACCAGGCGCGCGCCGGGGTGGGCGCGCAGCGCGTCCTCGAGCCGCTGCGGGTCGACCGGCGTGC
>DATCZX010000047.1:0-2699 GCA_036525695.1 Gammaproteobacteria bacterium
GCTGATGCCCGACCCACGGGACGACGCGCATGGATGACGGGTCCCACCCGTCAACGGCGATGGGCGGCCTGGGTGCGGCTTGGGCCTGTCCGGGCGCCGGGCCTGCTCGGACCCTTCGCCGCTGCGGTATGATCGGCTCGCGGCGGAGGCGTTCACACCTTCGCGGACACCCGCCGCGGTGGAGGCCAGGTGAAGCACGGCAGCAGCCCGCAGCAGGTCGATATCGACGCCCGCATCCGCACGGCGGCTGCCGACGTCCGTCACGACGAGCCGATCGAGCTCGAACTCCCGGACCTCGAGGAGATCGCCAAGCTGCTGCGCTTCTCGCTGGGCGAGGGGCGCATCTGGTTCGATACCCACGCCCTGGCCCTGTTCCGGCCCTCGTCATGGTCATCCCTGCACCGCGAGATGCTCGAGGTGCTGGGACCGCGCGCCACCTCCAGGGCGCTGGCACAGATGGGCTACGAGGCGGGCATCCGCGACGCCGCCCTGGTGCGCAAGTACCGTCCCGAGGCGCCGCTCGCCGAGCTGTTCAGGATCGGCCCGCAGCTGCGCGCGATCCGTGGCCTGGTGGCGATCCGCCCGGTGAACCTGGAGATCGACCTCGCGCGCGGCCACTTCTACAGCGAGGCGGTGTTCACCGGCGACTTCGAGGTGGACACGCGGCTGGCGCTGGACTCCTTCGTCAGCAGCCCGGTCTGCTGGGTCGAGGTCGGCTACGCCAGCGGCTACGCCAGCACGCTGTTCCGGCAACCGGTGATCTACCGCGAGCTGGAGTGCCGGGCGCTCGGCAGCCACACCTGTCGCATCGTCGGCAAGCGGGTCGAGGAGTGGTACGCCGACGAGATCGAGGACGAGCTGGAGACCCTGCCGGCGGCGATGTTCACCGGCCACCGGCCGCGCCGCCGCGCCAGCGAGCGGACGTCGGCGGCGGCTGCCGACAGTACGCCATCGGCGGCGCCGCTGATCGAGGGCATGGTCGGTGTCTCGGCGCGCTTCGCTACCGCCTGCCGGGCGCTGGAACGGGTGGCCGCGACCGAGGCCTCGGTGCTGCTGCTGGGCGAGACCGGCGTCGGCAAGGAGCTGTTCGCGCGCAGCCTGCACCGTCTGAGCCGTCGCGCAGGCGGCCCGTTCGTCGCGCTGAACTGTGCGGCGATCCCCGACTCGCTGATCGAGGCGGAGCTGTTCGGGGTGGAGAGGGGGGCCTTCACCGGGGCCACCGAGACGCGCGCCGGGCGCTTCGAGCGTGCCGAAGGCGGGACGCTGTTCCTCGACGAGATCGGCACGCTGTCCAAGCCCGTCCAGGCCAAGCTGCTGCGCGCGCTGCAGGAGCGCGAGATCGAGCGCGTCGGCGACACGCGCACGCGCGCGGTCGACGTGCGCATCGTCGCGGCGACCAACGAGGAGCTGCAGCGGGCGGTCGTCGACGGCCGCTTCCGCGAGGACCTGCTGTTCCGGCTCAACGTGTTCCCGATCGTGCTGCCACCGCTGCGCGAGCGGCGTGACGACATCCCGCTGCTGCTGGCGCACTTCCTGGAGCGCTTCAACCGCCTGCACGGCAGGCGGGTGACCGGGTTCACGCGGGCCGCCCACGAGGCGCTGCAACGCTACGACTACCCGGGCAACATCCGCGAGCTGGAGAACCTGGTCGAGCGCACGGTGATCCTCGCCGAGGAGGGGGAGCCGGTCGACCTGCGCCACCTGTTCGGCACCGAGGGGTTGACCCACGCCGCGCTGGCGCATGCCACGCACGCCGACGAGGCGCACGAGCGGGCGGAAGGGGGCCCCGGCGATGAACTGCTCTGCACCGGCCTGCTCGACCGCATGCTCGAACAGGGGCTCGGGCTCGACGGCTTCGAGGAGCGGCTGCTGCGCCACGCGCTGGAACGCGCCGGCAACAACCTCGCCGAGGCGGCGCGCCTGGTCGGCCTGACCAGGCCGCAGTTCGCCTACCGCCTGAAGAAATACACCGACGAGGGCGGCTGAGCGGTCGCCGGTGCGGCCGTGACCGCGCGACGGGCTATTTTTCCCGCCGCGTCAGCTCTTCCTTGGCCAGCTTGATCGTCGGGTCGTGGCCCATCTCGGAGGTCCAGCGGCGGAACAGCTCGTGTTCCACCCCGACCTGGTCGAGCGCCTTGCCGACGCTCTGGTGGATGATGTCGAGGATCGTCTTCGGTCCGTGGTAGAACGACGGCATCGGCGGCAGGATGGTGCCGCCGACCTCCGCGACCCGGCTCATCAGGTCGAGATGCCCCTTGTGCAGCGGCGTCTCGCGCACCATCAGCACCAGCGGGCGCCGCTCCTTCAGGGTGACGTCGGCGGCGCGCACCACCAGGTTGTCGTTGAACGAGTTGGCGATCGCCGAGAGGGTCTTGATCGTGCACGGCGCGACGATCATGCCGCGGGTGCGGAACGAACCGCTGGCCACCGAGGCGCCGATGTCCTTGTTCTTGTAGACCACCTCGACCATGTCGGTGACCTCGCCGATGGCGTAGTCGGTCTCGATGTGGATGTTGCGCACCGCCGACTCGCTGAGGATCAGGTGCGTGCGCACGCCGAGGTCGCGCAGCGCGCGCAGCATTTCCACGCCATAGATCACCCCGGTCGCCCCGGTGATCGCCACGACTAGCGGTAGGCTCATGTTCTCTCCTCGCGGTTGCGCTGACCTGCCAAGCATAAGGCAAGATCGAGGCCATTCG
>DATCZX010000048.1:0-4199 GCA_036525695.1 Gammaproteobacteria bacterium
CGCGCCGGTCGTCGACTAGGCCGCGACCGCGTTGCCGGTCTGCGGCAGCGGCCGCTCGTGCCCGGCCAGCCAGCGGTAGATCAGCGGGATCAGCAGCAGGCTGACCAGCAGCGAGAAGCTCAGCCCGGAGACGATCGCGACCGCCAGCGGGCGCAGCATCTCGGCGCCGTCGCCGACGCCGAGCGACAGCGGCAGCATGCCGGCGACGGTGGTCAGCGTGGTCATCAGGATCGGCCGCAGGCGCAGCCGCGCCGCCTCGACGATCGCCTGCTGCGCGGGCAGCCCGGCGGCGCGCCGGAGCTCGATGTACTCGACCAGCACGATCGCGTTGTTGACCACGATGCCGCTGAGCATGATCAGGCCGAGCCAGACCGGCATCGACAGCGGCAGCGCCGTGAGCTGCAGGCCGATCGCCACCCCGGTGACCGCGAACGGCACGCCGAGCAGGATCACCAGCGGGTTCAGCAGCGACTCGTACTGCACCGCCATCACCGCGAAGACCAGGAAGATCGCCAGCGCGAGCAGCACGCCGCCGAGCGCGCGCCCCTCCTGCAGGGCCTTGCCGGCACCGGCCTCGTAGACGCTGTAGCCGTCCGGCAGCGGCAGCGCCTCCATCTTCTGCTGCACCTGGCGCAGGATCGCGGCGAGGTCGGCGTCGCCGGCGACGTTGGCGCTGACCTCGACGATGCGCCGCTGCGCGTCGCGCTGGATCTCGGCCGGGGCCGCGACCAGGCTGACCCTGGCGACGTCGCCGAGGTACACCGGCGGGCGGTCGCCGCTGCCGGTGAACAGCAGCACCGACTCGAGGTCGCGCGGGTCGGCCAGCTCGCTGCGCGGCAGGCGCAGGCGCACGTCGAAGGCGCGGTCGCCGTCGAGGTACTCGGTGACGATGTCGCCCTCGACGGCGAGGCGCAGCGCCAGGCCGATCCGCGCGACGTCGAGCCCGAGCGCGGCGGCGCGGTCGCGGTCGACGGTGATCGCCAGCTCCTGCCGCTGCTCCTCGCTGCTGTAGGTGATGCTGCGCAGGCCGTCGATGCCGCGCAGCTCCTCGGCGAGGCGGTCGGCCAGCTGGGCGAGGGTCTCGAGGTCGTCGCCCTGGATGCGCACGCCGAGGTCGTCGTCGCCGCTGCCGACGCGGATGCCCGGCGTGCCGAGGGTCGAGATGCGCACGTTGAGCCCTGGCACCGCCCGCTTGTCCAGCGCCTGCTTGTTGCGCCGGACCCAGTCGTCGCTGCTGAACTCGCGCTGGCCGCGCGGCAGCAGCTGCACGGTCAGCGTGGCGCGGTTCGAGGCCTCGTACTGCGAGCGGCCGAAGACGAAGCCACCGCTCAGCGTGAACACGCCGACCACCGCCGGGTCGGCGCGGAACTGCGCCTCGATGCGGCGCACGTGGCGGTCCATCGCCTCGAGCGAGATGCCCGGGTCGCCGGTCAGGCGCACGCGGACCTCGCCGTTGTCGAGGTCGGGCAGGAAGATCTGCTTGCCGCCGGCCAGCGTCGGCACGGCCAGCGCCAACGCGGTGCCGAAGCCGAGCAGCACCAGCGCCTGCGCCCAGCGCCGCGCGAGCAGCCCGCCGACCAGCCGCGCGTAGGCGTCCTGCAGCGCGCGCATCACGCCGTCGATGACCCGCCGCACGCGGCCCTGGCCGGTCGCCGGCACGCGCGCGCCGAGCGCCGGGGTCAGCGTCAGCGCGACCACCATCGAGGCGAAGATCGCCGCCGAGACGGTGAAGATCAGCTCGCGGAACAGCAGCCCGGTGAGGCCGCCGATGAACAGGAACGGCAGCACCGCGGCGAGGTTGGTGCTGGTCGAGGCGACGATCGCCGAGTTGACCTCGTTCGCCGCGTTGACCCCGGCCTCGGTGTAGTGTTCGCCGTCGCGCTGGTGGCGGTAGATGTTCTCGAGCATCACCACGGTGTTGTCGACCAGCAGGCCGATGCCGACGGCGAGCCCGCCGAGGGTCATCACGTTCAGCGTCAGCCCGCCGGCATCCATGACGAAGAAGGTCACCAGCACCGCGATCGGGATCGCGCTGCCGATGATCAGCGTGCGCCGCAGGTTGCCGAGGAACAGGTAGACCACGCCCATCGCCAGCAGCGCGCCGCTGAGCGCCGCCGTGGCGGCGTTGCGCAGTGCCTGGCGCACGTAGACCGACTGGTCGCCGACCACGTCGACCCTGACCCCGTCCGGCAGCAGCCGTTGCGCGCGCATCCACTCGAGCCGCTCGGCGACGACGTTGGCGACGGCGACGGTGTTGGCGTTCGGCTGCTTCTGGATCGACACCTTGATCCCGGGCACGTCGTTGTAGCGGATGCGCAGCTTCTCGTCCTCGTGGCTGTCGAGCACCTCGGCGACCTCGCCGAGGCGCACGCTGCCGCCGTCGGCCAGCGGCACCGGCAGCTGGCGCAGCTCGTCGACGCTGGTGAAGCGGCCGGCGGTGCGCCCGCCGAGTTCCTGGCGCTGCATCCGCAGGCGGCCCGCCGGCTCGTCGCGGTTGGCGCGGTCGAGCAGCTCGGCGAGGGCGTCGGGGGAGACCCCGAGCGCGGCCAGGCGGCGCTGGTCGGGGAGCACGTGGATCTCGCGCACCACGCCGCCGCCGACCTCGGCCGCGGCGACGCCGGGCAGGTTCAGGAACCACTTGGCGAAGATGTCGTCGACCCAGCTGCGCAGGCTGACCGGGTCGCGCGTCGCCGAGCTGACCACCAGCTCGAGGATCGGGCGCTGCGACGGGTCGCGCTTGAACACGATCGGCGGCTGGATGGTGTCGGGCAGGAAGCGGCGGGCGCGGTCGAGCCGCGTGCTGGCGTCGCGCACCGCGACGTCGATGTCCTTGCCGTAGGGGAACGACAGCTCGACCGCCGAGCGCCCCTCGGTGGTGCGCGAGGTGATCGAGATCACGTCCTCGGTGATCGCCAGCTGCTCCTCGAGCTGGCGCGTGATCCGGTCCTCCATCACCTGCGCCGGCACCCCCGGGTCGAGCACGCGGATGCCGACCTCGGGATAGATGATCCGCGGCAGCAGGTCGACCGCCAGCCGGCCGAGGGCGAAGGCGCCGAGGACGCTGGCGGCGAGCGTGATCATCACCACGCCGACCGGGTGGTGGACCGCCCAGCGCGCCAGGCCGCCGCCGTGGCGCAGGCGCGGGGACGCGCTCATTGCGCGGCCGCGCCAGGGGTCGCTTCGCGCACCGCGGTGCCGTCGTTGAGGCCGAGGAACCCGCGCAGCACCACCGGCTCGCCGTCGGCCAGCCCCTCGACGATCTCGACCTCGTCACCGAGCAGCAGCCCGGAGCGCACCGCGACCCGGCGCACCTTGCCCTCGGCGACGCGGAACACGTACTCGCCCTGGGTGTCGCGGCGCAGCGCCGGGTAGGGGATCACCCGGCGCACGCTGGCCGGCAGGGTCAGCGCGACGCGCCCGAGCTGGCCCGGGCGCGCGCCGGGCGGCGGGTCGTCGAGGGCGATCTCCAGCGTGCCGAGGCGGGTGCGCGGGTCGATGGTCGGGTGGATGCGCACGACGTGGCCGGGGAAGGTCGCCTCGCCGAGCGCGTCGATGCGCACCGGCACGCGGTCGCCGGCCGCCACCTGGGCCAGCAGCAGCTCGGACAGCGTCGCCTCGATCACCAGCGAGCCCGGGTCGTACAGCGTCAGCAGGTGGGTGAAGCGCGGGGCGACGTCGCCCGGCTCCAGCTTGCGCTCTGCGACGATGCCGTCGAACGGGGCGCGGATGGTGCTGTAGCCGAGCCGCGCGCGCAGCAGCGCCTGCTCGGCGTCGGCCACCTGCAGCGCGGTCTCGGCGCGGTTCAGCTCGTCGTCGGAGATCACCGCGCGCTGCTTCAGGCTCTGCAGCCGCTTGAGGTCGGAGGCCGCCTGCCGGCGCGTCGCCTCGGCCTTGTCCAGCTGCGCGCGCAGCAGGGTGTCGTCGAGGCGCGCGACCAAGGTGCCGGCGGCCACCTGGTCGCCCTCGGAGAACGGCAGCGCGGCGACCTGGCCCTCCTCCTGGTTGAACAGCTGGACCACGCGGTTGGCGCGCAGCGTGCCGGTGCGGGTCACCGCGTGGGCGATCGCGCGGCTCTGCACGGCGACGGTCTCGACCAGCTGCGGCTGGCGCTCGCGCTTGCCTCCCTTGGCCGGCGTGCCGTCGTCCGCCGGCTGGCAGGCGGCGAGCAGCAGCGCGGCCAGCAGCAGCGGCCAGCGGGC
>DATCZX010000049.1:0-3555 GCA_036525695.1 Gammaproteobacteria bacterium
ATCGGTGAACTGCACGGTGTTCAGCAGCACGTCCTCGCCGAGCGACTGCTGCTGCCAGCTGGCGCCGCGGTCGCCGCTCGACCAGATGGTGCTGAAGGTGCCGACCGCCCAGAGCCGGCCGGCCGGGTCGCAGGTCAGCGCCAGCGGCATCTCCGGCCCCTCCAGCGGGCGCGCCTCCCAGCTGCCGCCGCGGTCGCCGGAGAGCCACACCTGGCGGCGCTCGTCGAGCGCGGCGAGGCTGCCGTCCGGGCAGCCGACGACCTCGGTCAGCAGCGGCGCGCCGGCCAGTTCCCGGCGCTGCCACGAGCGGCCGCCATCGGCCGAGCTGAGCACCGCGCCGTGGCTGCCGACGACGACCACGGTGTCGCCGACCTGGGTCGCCGACTGGAACTGGTCGTAGCGCCGCACCGGCTGCTGGCTCTCGCGCTCGACGCCGGCGAGGTCCAGCGGCGCCTCGCACGCCCCCAGCAGCAGCGCTGCCAGGGCCAGCGCACAGCGACCGGGCACGACCTTCCGCGCAGCGTTCATCGACGACCTACTCCTCCTGTGTCCCTGCCCGCCGCGGCACGGCGGGCGCGGTGCGCGATCTTCGGCCGCGTCACCGCCGTTGTCTCCGGGGCGCCCCGGGCTACCCGTAGGTTCTCACTGCGCGCGCTTCGATGCCAGCGCCTGCAGCACCCGCTCGGGGGTGATCGGTGCCTGCAGCACCTGCACGCCGATGGCGTTGAAGATCGCGTTCGCCGTCGCCCCCACCGGGCTGACCAGCCCCGCCTCGCCGACGCTCTTGGCGCCGAACGGGCCGTACGGATCCGGGTTCTCGACCAGGATGTTGGTCATCTTCGGCATGTCCGACGGCCCGAGCATCTTGTAGTCGGTGAAGCTGTTGTTCAGGCACAGGCCGTTGGCGTCGAACAGCGTGTCCTCGGTCAGCGCGAAGCCGAGCCCCTGCTGCGCCCCGCCCTCGAGCTGCCCCTCGACGATCGCCGGGTGGATCGCGCGGCCGATGTCGTGCGCGTTGACCAGCTCCAGCACCTTGACCTCGCCGGTCTCGGTGTCGACCTCGACCTCGGCGAAGCAGGCGCCGAACGGCGGCGAGTTGTGCGGCGGGAAGTAGCTCGAGTAGCCCTGGATCTGGCCCGGGTCGCCGACCGTCTTGCCGGTCTGCGGGTCCATGAAGTTGTAGACGCCGAGCTGGGTGATGCGCTCCATCGGCAGGCTGCGCGAGGGCTCGTCGCGGACGAACACCTGGCGGTCGCGGATGTCGAGCTGGTCGGGCTCGGCAGCGAGCGCGCGCGCCGCGCGCTCGAGCACCTGCCGGCGCGCGTCCTCGCACGCGGCCTTGACCGCGCCGCCACCGACGTAGAGCGTGCGGCTGGCGTGGGCGCCGATGTCGTAGCCGGTGGCGTCGCTGTCGCCGATCGCCATGTGCACGTCCTCGACCGGGATGCCGAGGGTCTCGGCGGCGACCTGGCGCAGCGTGGTGTGCGAGCCCTGGCCGATCTCGGAGCAGGCCAGCAGCACCTCGGCGGTGGCGTCCTCGTTCAGGCGCACCGTGCACACGGTGTGCTCGAGCAGCATCGGCATCGCGCCGCTGGTGTGGTTCATCACCGCGACGCCGACGCCGCGGCGCTTGGTCCCGGTCTGCTTGGCGTAGGCCGCGCGCTTGGCCTCCCAGCCGATCGCCTTGGCGCCGCGGTCCAGGCACTCGTCGAGCGCGCACGAGGAGTAGGTCATGCCGATGCACCAGCCGTCGTCGCCGACGCCCTTGTGCCAGCGCTTGCGCCACTCGACCGGGTCGAGGCCGAGCTCGGCGCAGGCGCGGTCGATCATCTGCTCCATGACGAAGTTGGTCTGCGGGTTGCCGTAGCCGCGGAACGCGCCGCAGAAGGTCTGGTTGGTGAAGTAGGACTCGCCGCGGTAGCGCAGCGCGCCGAACTTGTACATGCCGCCGAGCCAGGCGCCGGTGGTGAAGGCGACGCCCGAGCCGTCGAGGTAGTAGCCGCCCTTGTAGTTGGCGAAGTAGGCGTCGCAGGCGACCGGCGTGCCGTCCTTCTTGAAGCCCATGCGCATCCAGTACTTGCCCGGGTGGCGGGTCGGCGAGTCGAGCCAGTCCTCCTCGCGCGTCGAGGTCAGCTTGACCGGCCGCCCCGGCACCGCCAGCGCCATCGCGCACGCCTCCGGCTCCATGACCATGCCGAGGCGGCAGCCGAAGCCGCCGCCGACCACGGTCTGGTTGACCTTCATCCGCGACATCGGCAGGTCGAACAGCTTGGACAGCTTGCGCTGCACGCACTTGGGCATCTGCGTCGAGGTCCAGCAGGTCAGCCGGCCCTGGTCGTCGTACTGCGCGACGTAGGCGTGCGGCTCCATCTGCGCCTGCTTCTGCTTCGGCACCTGGAAGCTGTCCTCGAACACCACCTCGGCCTCGGCGAAGGCCGCGTCGGCGTCGCCCCAGCCGTAGACGTGGTTCGGGAACATCCCCTCGGGCAGCTCGAACGCCAGGTTGCCCGGCTTCAGCGGGGTGAACTGCACCGCGCCGGGCTGCTTCGACTCGTCGGCGGTCAGGTAGACCGGCAGCGGCTCGTACTCGACGACGACCTTCTCGGCGGCGCGCTCGGCGGCCTCCTCGCTGGTCGCGATGATGCCGCAGATCGCGTCGCCCTGGTGCTTCACGTGGTCGGTGAACAGGTACTGGTCCTCGACGTCGCCGAGCATCTGGTGCATCGGCTCGGAGACCATCAGGTCGAGCACCGAGCTGTTGTACGGCTTCTGCGTCACGTCCTTGGGGCCGAGCACGCGCACCACGCCGGGCATCTTCGCCGCCGCCGACAGGTCGAGCTTCTTGACCCTGGCGTGCGCGTACTCCCAGCAGCGCACCACCTTGCCGTGGAGCATGCCGGGCAGCTGGATGTCGTCGGCGTAGACCGCGCGCCCGGTGACCTTGGCGCGCACGTCGATGCGCGGCAGGCTCTTGCCGATGGTCTGGAACTCACTCATCGCGCATCCCTCCTCAGACGGCCTGGCGCAGCGTCGGCGCCTCGAGCTGCCCGCTCGCCTGCTGCACCGCGGCGACGATCTTCGCGTAGCCGGTGCAGCGGCAGATGTTGCCCTCGAGCTCGTGGCGGATCTCCGCCTCGCTCGGCTGCGCGTTCTTGGCCAGCATGCTGATGGTCTTCAGCACCATGCCCGGCGTGCAGTAGCCGCACTGCACCGCGGCCTGGTCCATGAACGCCTGCTGCACCGGGTGCAGCTCGCCGCCCTGGTCGAGACCGGCGACGGTGGTGATCTCGCGCCCGTCCATCGTGGCCGCCAGCATCAGGCACGAGTTGATCGCGCGGCTGCCCTCGACCAGCACGGTGCAGGCGCCGCACTCGCCGGTGCCGCAGCCGTACTTGGTATCGGGCATGTGCAGGTCCTCGCGCAGGACCTCGAGCAGCGTCTTGTTCACCGGCACCGTCAGGTGGTGCACGCGGCCGTTGACGCTCAGGGTGATGTTGCGCTCTTTCATTCTCTTCATCCTCCTCCGCTGGCCGGCGTCAGGCGCCGGCACAGGCC
>DATCZX010000050.1:0-3424 GCA_036525695.1 Gammaproteobacteria bacterium
CTGCAGGAAGGCGGCCGGGTCCTGCTGCAGCAGGCCGAGCACGCCGCCGAGGCCGCGCAGCGTGGCGCCGAGCGCAGCGGCGCGGCCCGGGTCGGCGTCGCGGGCACGGTTGATCTCGCGCGCCAGCTCGAACAGCAGCGCGGCGGCCTCGGCGGTGTTGAAATCGTCGTCCATCGCGGCGACGAAGCGCGCGCGGTACTCGGGGTCGACCGCGTCACCGGCGGCGGGCAGGTCGCGCAGCGCGGTGTACAGCCGGCCGAGCGCGCCGCGCGCCTGCTCGAGGGCGTCGCGGCTGTAGTTCAGCGGGCTGCGGTAGTGGCTGGCGAGGATGAACCAGCGCACCTCCTCGGCCCGGTGGTCGGCGAGGATCTCGCGGATGGTGAAGAAGTTGCCCAGCGACTTCGACATCTTCTCCTCGCCGATGCGCACGAAGCCGTTGTGGATCCAGTAGTTGGCGAACGGCTCGCCGGTGGCGCCCTCGGACTGCGCGATCTCGTTCTCGTGGTGCGGGAACTGCAGGTCCTGGCCGCCGCCGTGGATGTCGAAGTGGTTGCCGAGCGCGGCGGTCGACATCACCGAGCACTCGATGTGCCAGCCGGGGCGGCCCGCTCCCCACGGCGACTCCCAGCTCGGCTCACCGGGCTTGGCCGCCTTCCACAGCGCGAAGTCGAGCGGGTCGTCCTTGGCCTCGGCGATCTCGACCCGGGCGCCGGCGCGCAGGTCCTCGACCTTCTTGCCGGAGAGCTTGCCGTAGCCGTCGAAGCGGCTGACGTCGTAGTAGACGTCGCCGTTGCCGGCGACGTAGGCGTGGCCGTTGTCGATCAGCGCCTGGATCATCGCCAGCATCCCCGGCAGCGCGTCGGTGGCGCGCGGCTCCTGGTCCGGCGGCAGCACGCCGAGGGCGGCGCAGTCCTCGTGCATCGCCCGGATGAAGCGCGCGGTCAGCGCGCGGAACTCCTCGCCGTTCTGGTTGGCGCGGGCGATGATCTTGTCGTCGATGTCGGTGATGTTGCGGACGTAGGTGACGCGGTAGCCGCTCCAGCGCAGGTAGCGGGTGATCGCGTCGAACACCACCAGCGCGCGGGCGTGGCCGAGGTGGCAGTAGTCGTAGACGGTCATGCCGCAGACGTACATCCGCACCTGGCCCGGCCGGATCGGCACGAACGGCTGCTTTTCGCGGGTCAGCGTGTTGTAGATGGTCAGCATCGGCGGCTCTCGGCGCGGGCAGGCGCGCATGGTAACGGAAAGCGCGGGAGGCGGACAAAACCCTGCTCACGGCCGGGTTTAACCGGCGGCCCGATCGCCGTATCATGCTGCACCCCACGGCCGCTCAGGAGCCCGCATGCGCTCGTTGACGTCCCTGTTCCTCGCCCTGGCGCTCGCCGCCGGCAACGCCTTCGCCGCCAACCCCACGGTGCGGCTGGAGACCACCCTCGGCGTGATCGAGGTGGAACTGTATGCCGAGCAGGCCCCGGTTTCGACCGAGAACTTCCTCACCTACGTCCGCGACGGCCACTACGACGGCACGCTGTTCCACCGGGTGATCCCCGGGTTCATGGCCCAGGGCGGCGGCTTCACCGCCGAGATGCAGCAGAAACCGACCCGCGACCCGATCGTCAACGAGGCCACCAACGGCCTGCTGAACGACCGCGGCACGCTGGCGATGGCGCGCACCAGCGTGGTCGACAGCGCGACCAGCCAGTTCTTCATCAACGTGGTCGACAACGCCTTCCTGAACCACACCTCGAAGGACCCGCGCGGCTACGGTTACGCGGTGTTCGGCAAGGTCGCCAAGGGCATGGAGGTGGTCGACCGCATCGTCGCGGCCCCGACCACGCGCAAGGGCCCGATGCGCGACGTGCCGGCCGAGCCGATCGTGATCACCAGCGCGCGCGTGGTCGAGTAAGTGCGACGGCCTGCCGCCATGAGCGCAGCCATCTACTTCGTCGCCGACCTGCACCTCGACCCGGAGACCCGCCCGGAGACGCTCGACCTGTTCCGGCGCTTCCTGCGCGGCCCGGCGCGCGCGGCCGCGGCGCTGTACATCCTCGGCGACCTGTTCGAGGTCTGGGTCGGCGACGACGACGACTCGCCGGGTCACGCCACGATCCTGGCCGAGCTGCGCGGGCTGGTCGACGCCGGCGTGCCGGTGAGCTTCCTGCCCGGCAACCGCGACTTCCTCGCCAGCAGCGGCTTCGCCGAGCGCAGCGGCTGCCAGCTGCTGCCCGACCCGACGCCGATCCGGCTGCACGGGGTGCCGGCCCTGCTGGCCCACGGCGACGCGCTGTGCACCGACGACCAGGAGCACATGGCGTTCCGCGCCCGCGTGGCCCGCGCCGACGTGCGCGCGGCGTTCCTCGGCAAGCCGCTGGTCGAGCGCCAGGCCGAGGCGCAGGCGATGCGCCAGCAGAGCGAGGCCAACAAGCAGGTCAAGCCGGCCGAGATCATGGACGTCAACCCGTGCGCGGTCGACGCCGTGCTGGCCGACCACGGTGCGCGGCTGCTGATCCACGGCCACACCCACCGCCCCGGCCGGCACGGCGACCCGGTCGAACGCGCGGTACTCGGTGCCTGGGGACGCAGCGCGGTGATCCTGCGCTGTGCCGACGCGCCGGTGCTGGAACTGCTGCGCCTGCAGCCCGACCTGGCGCTGGAACCCGTCGCCAGCGCGCCGCTGCCCGGCTGCGGCGGCCGGCTCGCGGCCACCGCGAGCGGCTGAAGAGCCCCAGACCGGTCAGCCGCGGCGTCCCCGCCGCGACCTTCGCCCGGCGCCGGACCGTCGCGTCAGCGCCGTTCCTCCATGCGGATCTGCTCGTAACCTGCCGGCAGCTCGAACAGCGCGGGATCGACCGCGGCCCCGACCTCGAAACCGACCAGGCCACGGCGGTAGCCGGAGGCATCCCACAGCTGCACCGGGTAACCGGCGGCGAGGTGGCGCACCGGCGCGAACAGGTAGCGGCTGAGGTCGCACGGGTCCCACAGCTGCTGCGGGAGCTTGCCCACGTGCGCCCGCTGTTCGCCGGCCAGCGCCTCGAGGTACTCGCGCTCCGCGGCCTGCGCCTCGGGCAGCAGGCCGGGGACCACCGCGGCGCTGTAGCAGACCTGGCCGTTGGCCAGGAAGTCGACCTGCGCCGGCTGCCGGCCGCCGATCGTCGGCGCCTCGAGCTGCTCGACCCGGCGCTCCTCGAGCAGCAGCGGCAGCGGCGGTTCGGGGTCGGCCGCGACCGGCTCGATGACGATCACCGTCGCATCCTCGACCGAGACGCTGTAGAGGGTGCGCGTGCCGCGGTCGAACAGGATGTAGCCATCGGCCCCGTTGCCGTCGTCGATGCGCAGGTGGCCGGCGGTGACCAGCATGCGCACCGGGCCCGGTTCGCTGTCGCCCCGCTGCTGCTCGACGAACTCGAGCTGCAGCGCGGTCGGG
>DATCZX010000051.1:0-5007 GCA_036525695.1 Gammaproteobacteria bacterium
AGGTCGAAGCTCGTGTTCATGATGCGTTCCTTTGTTAGCACGGGGGCGCGGCGTTGGGTCGCGGGAAGGCTTGCTGTTGGGCACGCTGCGCTTTGCCCAACCTACGATTCCTGGGTTGGCAATGCGCACCAGGTGCGATCCATGCACCGTTGGGCACGCTGCACTTTGCCCAACCTACGGTTCCGGTGGCGTGCCGGGCCGTGCCCGGCGGCCGGGATCCGTCCCGGCCGCCGGCCTCGGTCGTCGTCAGGCCGCCTTGCGCTGCTGCTGCAGCCAGGCCTCGACCGCCTCGGAGCCGCCGATCTGCTCGCCGTTGACGAACACCTGCGGCACCGTGGTGGCACCGGCGACCGCACGCAGCGAGCGCTCGGTGTAGTCCTGGTTCAGCACCAGCTCCTCGTAGGTGATGCCGGCGTCGGCCAGCATGCCCTTGGCGCGGGCGCAGTACGCGCAGCCCTTGCGGGTGAACACCGTGACGTCGAGCGGCTTGGCCGCCTGCGGCGCGATGTGGGCCAGCATGGTGTCGGCGTCGGAGACCTCGAACGGGTCGCCCGGCACGTCCGGCTCGATGAACTGCTTCTCGATCACGCCGTCGCGGACCAGCATCGAGTAGCGCCACGAGCGGTCGCCGAAGCCGAGGTCGTTCTTCGCCACCAGCAGGCCCATGCCGCGGGTGAAGTCGCCGTTGCCGTCGGGCAGGAAGGTCAGCTGGTCGGCGTTCTGCTCGGCCTGCCACTCGTTCATCACGAACGCGTCGTTGACCGAGATGCAGATCACCTCGTCGACGCCGTGCGCCTTCAGCGTCGGCGCCAGCTGGTTGTAGCGCGGCACGTGGGTCGACGAGCAGGTCGGGGTGAACGCGCCGGGCAGCGCGAACACGACGACGGTGCGGCCCTTGAAGATCTCGTCCGAGGTGACGTCGACCCAGTCGTGGTCGCGGCGGGTGTGGAACACGACGTTCGGGACGGTGTGGCCTTCGCGGTTCTGCAACATGGCTAGTACTCCTATCTACGGGGTTGGGGGAAAGGGGAATCTCAGGCCGCCACGCAGTCCTGCGGCAGGTCCTTGCAGCGCTCGGCACGCTGGCCGATGCGGCTCCAGGCCCGCTCGTGCAGGTGGTAGGCGACGGTGTTGACCGCCGGCTCGACCAGGGCGATCGCGCCACCCACCAGCAGGCTGCCGGTCATCAGGTAGCCCACGCTGAAGGCGACGCAGAAGTGCACGGCGGCGAAGGTGAAGGTCTTGGTCATGGCGCGTTCTCTCGGGTCGTGATGGCGGTTGACGGGGGCCAGTGTAGGGGCCGCGCTTGCATCGGTAAAAAGGATTGATTAGATTGCAGTGATAGATAAATACGATCATTAACGGAGGCCGCTGACGCCATGACCCACCTGCCCACGCTGAAACAGCTGCGCTACTTCGTCGCGCTGGTCGAGCACCGCCACTTCGGCCGCGCGGCGGCCGCCTGCTTCGTCTCGCAGTCGGCCTTCTCGGTCGGCATCGGCGAGCTCGAGGGGCTGCTGAACGTGCAGCTGGTCGACCGCACGCGCAAGCGGGTCACGGTGACCGCGGTGGGGCAGGAGCTGGTGACCCTGGCGCGGCTCTGCCTGCGCGATGCCGAGGACCTGGTCGAGGCCGCGCGCCACCAGCAGGAGCCGCTGGCCGGCCACCTGAACCTCGGGGTGATCCCGACGATTGCCCCGTTCCTGCTGCCGGCGTGCCTGCCGCCGCTGCAGGCCGACCACCCGCGGCTGCAGCTCTACCTGCGCGAGGAGCAGACCGCGGTGCTGCTCGAGGCGCTGTTCAACGGCGAGCTCGACGTGGTGCTGATGGCGCTGCCCTACGAGGTGCGCAACGCCGAGGTGATGACGCTGTTCCGCGACCCGTTCCGGCTCGCCTGCCGCGAGGGCACCGCGCGCGTCGACCCGGAGCACTACCGCTTCACCCGGCTGCAGCAGGAGAGCGTGCTGCTGCTCGCCGACGGCCACTGCCTGCGCGACCACGCGCTGGCCGCCTGCAAGCTGCGCCAGCAGGAGAAGGTCAGCCGCTTCGCCGCAACCAGCCTGCTGACGCTGGTGCAGATGGTCGACGCCGACCTCGGCATCACCTACCTGCCGGCGCTGGCCGAGGGCTCGTCGCTGCTCGCGCAGACCCGCGTGCGCACCTACCCGCTGCCGGACGACGCCTACCGCGACATCGGCCTGGTCTGGCGCCGGGGCAGCGCGCGCGGCGAGGAGTTCCGCGCGCTCGGCCGCTACCTGGCCGAGCACCGTCCGCAGCCGCCCGCCGGACCGGCGGCCCCGAAGCGTGCGGCGCGGCGCGGCAAGGCGGCGAGCAATTCCTGAGCACGGCTCCGCCGTCCGCTGCTGGCTGGGCGCAGGTCATGGCATAGACTGGGTGCAGGTCACCGCAGGGAGAGCGAACATGGCACTGGAACTGACCTCGACCGCCTTCGCGCACGGCGCGCGGATCCCGCCGAAATTCACCTGCGAGGGTGCTGACACCAGCCCGGCACTGGCCTGGAGCGGCGTGCCGGAGCGCACCCGCAGCCTGGTGCTCATCGTCGACGACCCCGACGCCCCGGACCCGGGGGCGCCGAAGATGACCTGGGTGCACTGGGTGCTCTACAACCTGCCGCCGGACAGCAGCGGCCTGCCCGAGGGGGTCGCCGACGCCGACCTGCCGGCCGGTACCCGTCAGGGGCTCAACGACTGGCAGCGCACCGGTTACGGCGGCCCGTGCCCGCCGATCGGCCGCCACCGCTACTTCCACAAGCTCTACGCACTGGACAGCGTGCTGAAAGGGCTGCACGAGCCGGACAAGGCGCAGCTCGAGGCGGCCATGCGCGGCCACGTGCTGGCCAGCGCCGAGCTGGTCGGCACCTACGAGCAGGGCGACTGAGCAAGGTGCCGAGCTGACGGAGGCGGATAGGTCGCTGAGCCGGTGTCGTGGGTTGGGGCAGGGGGATGACGATCTGCTAGAATCGCCGGCGATCTGCGGCCCAGCCGCCGCTGCCGCAGGTCTGCCCCACCGCCTGTCAGTCCGCCGCTCGGGGCCCTGAAGCCCCGCCTGGTCCCCCCTGATGAAACCGTTTCCCCGCCGCGCCTTCGCCGTGCTGCAGACCCTGGTCGGCAACCGCTACGTCGCGCTGCTGCTGCTGCTGGTCGCCGGCACCGCGCTGCTCGAGCAGTACGGTGGGCTGCCCGCGGTGCTGCCGGCGTGGCGGCTCGAGCTGCCGCTGGTGCTCTACCTGTACTTCTACCTGAACCGGGTGACCCGGAGGTGGCGCTGGCAGGCGCTGGTCACCGCGCTGCCGATCGCCTACCTGTACCTCGGCGTCGACGCCTACCACCTGATGTTCGGCCGCCTGCCGCGGATCGCCGAGCTGGCCCAGGTGCCGGAGCTGTTCAACGTGGTGCCGTGGTGGGCGCAGGCGCTGCTGCTGCTGCCGCTGCTGCCGCTGCTGCTGGCGCTGGACCTGCGGCGCTGGCGCGCGGCCTGCCTGGGGCTGCTGCCGTTCGCCGCGCTGCTGCTGCCGATGGAGTTCGCGCCGGCGCGCTTCGTCGCCGCGTTCGAGCGCACCCAGCAGCCGTTGGTCAGCTACTCCGAGATCCACAGCGCGCGCGGCAACGGGCGCTTCGGCATGCTGCTCTACAACGAGGCGCGGCGGCGGATGTTCCAGCAGCGGCTGGCCGCCTACGCTGACGACGCCGCGACGCGCGCTCACGCCGCCGCGGTCGGCGAGCTGCTGCGTGGTCTCCAGCACCGGCGCAACGTCCACCTGCTGGTGCTGGAGAGCTTCCTCGACCCGCGGCTGTTCCGTGCCGCGGGCCTCGATGGCGACCCGACCCACCCGGCGTTCGCCGCGCTGACCCGCGGCAGCGGCGACCTGTCGCGCTCGCCGGTGTTCGGCGGCGGCACCGCCCAGGCCGAGTTCGAGGTGCTGTGCGGGGTGCCGGCGCTGCGCGAGCTCTCCGGGGTCGAGTTCGACGTCTTCACCGGGGCGCCGACGCCGTGCCTGCCGTGGCTGCTGGCGCAGGGCGGCTACCGCAGCGTGGCCAGCAACGCCTACATCCCGGACTTCTTCAACTCGATCCCGGCCTACGCCGGGACCGGGTTCGCGGAGACCTACTACCCGCGCGAGTACGCCAAGGGCCGCCCGACCTACCTGTCGATCGGCGACGTCAGCAACGAGGGCTACATGTTCGACGGCGAGCTGCTGCAGCAGAACCTCGCCTTCGTCCGCCGCCACCTCGCCGAGCAGCCTGGGCAGCCGCTGTTCAACTACGTGATGTCCATCTACGGCCACCTGCCGCACGAGATCGACAGCGCGCGACGGCCGCCGGTGGTGACCCAGCAGGGGACGTTCCGCGACGACCAGTTCGAGCGCTCGGCGAACCAGTACCACTACCGCACCGAGGCGCTGGCGGCCTACCTGGAGGGGCTGTTCGCCGCCGACCCCGACGGCCTGGTGATCCTGGTCAGCGACCACGTGCCGCCGCTGAACTACGGCCCGATCGCCTACCGCGAGATGCAGTACCTGCCGGGACACGACGACCCGATCCACCTGAACCGGGTGTTCTTCTTCGAGCAGGGGCGGGCGGTGCCGCGCGGTACCGTGCGCCACTTCGACCTGCCGGCGCTGGTGCTCGACTTCGTCAGCGCGGGCGGCTACTGCCGCCAGCAGGGCTGCACGATCGGCGCGATCGCCCCCAACGAGGCCGACCGCGAGGCGCTGCGCGCCCCGTACATGGCGATCATGGCGCGGGCGATGGCGGCGCCGGCGGAACCGCCGGAGCGGGTGGCGCGCAGCCGCGCCGCGCGCGAGCTGCTGCAGGAGACCGGCGACGAGCCAGGCTGGCTCGAACCCTGACCCCGATCAGGCGGCCGGCGTCCGCCCCAGCAGCTGCCCCAGCCGCACCGGGTGGCCGGGGGCGAGGTTCGCGGCCAGTTCCACCGCGCCGGGCGGGAACAGCACGATCCCCGTCGAGCCCATGTTGAAGCGGCCGA
>DATCZX010000052.1:0-9812 GCA_036525695.1 Gammaproteobacteria bacterium
ACCACGTCGCGGAAGCCCGACTCGGTGTCGAGCGTGAACATCACCCCGGAGGTCGCCTTGTCCGAGCGCACCATCTTCTGCACCCCGACCGACAGCAGCACCTCCATGTGGTCGAAGCCCTGGTGCACGCGGTAGGAGATCGCGCGGTCGGTGAACAGCGAGGCGAACACCCGCTTGACCGTGTCGACCAGCTGGGCCTCGCCGCGGATGTTCAGGTAGGTGTCCTGCTGCCCGGCGAACGAGGCGTTGGGCAGGTCCTCGGCGGTGGCCGAGCTGCGCACCGCGACGTCGGGCGTGGCGCCGTACTCGCCGGTCAGCTCGGCGTAGGCGGCGTGGATCTCGGCGGCGAGGTCGTCGGGCATGCTGCCGGCGAGGATCCACTCGCGGAGCTGCTTGCCGGTGCGCGCCAGCGCGACCACGTCCTCGACATCGAGCGCGGCCAGCGCGTCGCTGATGCGCTGGGTCAGGTCGTTGGCGGCGAAGAAGTGGCGGTAGGCGCCGGTGGTGGTGGCGAAGCCGTTCGGCACGCGCACCCCGTGCGCCCGCAGCGCGCAGTACATCTCGCCGAGCGAGGCGTTCTTGCCGCCGACCAGCGGCACGTCGCCCATGCCCAGTTCCGCGAAGCGCTTGATGTACTGCATCGGCCGGTTCTCCTGCATCGGTGGGCGCGCTGCCGGACCGGCCCGCCGCCCGGGATCGGCCGGTGATGATACCCCGCGGGCCCGCGCCCCGCCCAGTTGCGCCCCGGGCTTGAATCCGTGCGCGGGCGCCCCCATTACCTGCCGCCTGACCCCTAGCCGCCGACCGCACGAGGAGCCCGCATGAGCGTAGACGCGCACAAGGAGACCCACGGCTTCCAGGCCGAGGTCCGCCAGCTGCTGGACCTGATGATCCACTCCCTCTACAGCAACAAGGAGATCTTCCTGCGCGAGCTGGTCTCCAACGGCGCCGACGCCTGCGACAAGCTGCGCTTCGAGGGGCTGACCGACGACGCGCTGTACGAGGGCGACAGCGAGCTGCGGCTGCGCATCGAGGTCGACCGCGACGCGCGCACCGTCAGCGTCGGCGACAACGGCATCGGCATGTCGCGGCAGGAGGTGCAGGACCACCTCGGCACCATCGCCCGCTCCGGCACCCGCGAGTTCTTCAGCCGGCTGAGCGGCGACCAGGCCAAGGACAGCCGGCTGATCGGCCAGTTCGGCGTCGGCTTCTACTCCGCCTTCATCGTCGCCGACCGGGTCACCGTGACCACCCGCCGCGCCGGCCTCGGCGCCGAGCACGGGGTGCGCTGGGAGTCGGACGGGCAGGGCAGCTACACGCTGGAGACCGTCGACCTGCCGCGGCGCGGCACCACGGTGACGCTGCACCTGCGCGAGGGCGAGGACGAGTTCCTCGACGGCTACCGGCTGCGCGGCATCGTCACCCGCTACTCCGACCACGTCCCGCTGCCGATCGAGATGCTCGGCGAGGCCGCCGCGCCGGAGGAGGGCGAGGCGCCCGCGGAGCCGCAGTGGGAGACCGTCAACCGCGCCGCCGCGCTGTGGATGCGGCCGAAGAGCGAGATCAGCGACGAGGAGTACGCGGCCTTCTACAAGCACGTCGCGCACGACTTCGAGGAGCCGCTGGCGCACCTGCACAACCGGGTCGAGGGCAAGCACGAGTACAGCGCGCTGCTCTACCTGCCCAAGCGCGCGCCGTTCGACCTGTGGGACCGCGAGCGGCGCCACGGGATCAAGCTCTACGTGCGCCGCGTGTTCATCATGGACGACGCCGAGCAGCTGATGCCCGGCTACCTGCGCTTCGTCCGCGGCGTGGTCGACTCCGACGACCTGCCGCTGAACGTGTCGCGCGAGATCCTGCAGCACAACCGCGCCATCGACGCGATCCGCGGCGCCTCGGTCAAGCGCGTGCTGGGGCTGCTCGAGAGCCTGGCCCAGGAGCAGCCCGAGCAGTACCGGACCTTCTGGGAGCAGTTCGGCAAGGTGCTCAAGGAGGGGCCGGCCGAGGACCACGAGAACCGCGAGCGGATCGCCAGGCTGCTGCGCTTCGCCTCGACCCACGGCGACAGCCCCGAGCAGGGCGTCAGCCTCGACGACTACGTCGGGCGCATGCGCGAGGGCCAGCAGAAGATCTACTACATCACCGCCGACGGCTTCGCCGCGGCGCGCAACAGCCCGCACCTGGAGCTGTTCCGCAAGCAGGGGATCGAGGTGCTGCTGCTGCACGAGCGGATCGACGAGTGGCTGGTCGGCCACCTGACCGAGTACGCCGGCAAGCCGCTGCAGTCGGTCAGCCAGGGCGAGCTCGAGGAGAGCGCGGTCGACGCCGAGGCGCGCAAGCGGGTCGAGAGCGCCGCGGTCGAGCACGGCGAGCTGCTCGGCCGGGTCAAGAAGGCGCTCGGCGACAAGGTCCACCGGGTCCGCTTCAGCGCCCGGCTGACCGACTCGCCGGCCTGCCTGGTGGCCGAGGAGGCCGGCTTCAGCGCCAACCTCGGCCGGCTGTTGAAGGCCGCCGGCCAGCAGGTGCCCGACGTGCCGCTGACGCTGGAGCTGAACCCCGACCACCGGCTGGTCGAGCGGCTCGAGGCGCTCGACGACGGTGCGCGCTTCAGCGACTGGGCCGAGCTGCTGTACGAGCAGGCGCTGCTCAGCGAGGGCGGCCAGCTCGGCGACCCGGGCGCCTTCGTCAGGCGGATGAACGGCCTGCTGCTGGAGCTGGCCGGCTGAGCGGGGCCGGGCGCGGGGCTATCCGGGCCCGGTCGCTGCGGTATAATCGCCCCCTTTCGCGGCCCGGCGGGCCGGGCACGCGGCGAAAGTGGCGGAACTGGTAGACGCGCAGGATTTAGGTTCCTGTGGGGCAACCCGTGAGAGTTCGAGTCTCTCCTTTCGCACCAGCTTCCTCGGCGTGGGCGCGCGCCCCGGCGCCGTTCCGCAGCCGGTTCGCGGCACAGCAACACATCTATAGGTAGGCAGGCAATGCAGGTTACGGTGGACAAGATCAGCGACCTGGAGCGGAAGATCACCGTCCAGGTGCCGGCGGAACAGGTCGACGGCAAGATCGAGGAGAAGCTCAAGTCGATGGCCCCGCGCACCAAGGTGCACGGCTTCCGTCCCGGCAAGGTGCCGCTGCGCGTGGTCCGGCAGATGTACGGCAAGCAGGTGCGCGAGGAGGTGATCGGCGAGCTGATCCAGAACAGCTTCATCGAGACCGTGCAGAAGGAGCAGCTGCGCCCGGCCGGCGGCCCGCGGGTCGAGCGCACCGTCGACCAGCCCGGCGCCGAGCTCGAGTACGTGGCCACCTTCGAGGTCTACCCGGAGCTCAGCGTCGCCCCGCTCGAGCAGCTCGAGGTGACCCGCGTCAACGCCGAGATCGGCGAGGCCGACATCGACCGGGTGGTCGAGAACATGCGCCGCCAGCGCACCCGCTGGGAGCCGGTCGAGCGGCCGGCCGAGCAGGGCGACAAGGTCACGCTGACCTTCGAGGGGCGGATCGACGGCGAGGCCTTCCCCGGCGGCAGCGCCAAGGACTTCCCGCTGGTGCTCGGCTCCGGGCAGATGATCCCGGGCTTCGAGGACGGCCTGGTCGGGCGCAAGGCCGGCGACTCGGCGACCCTCGAGCTGAGCTTCCCGGCCGACTACCCGAACCAGGAGCTGGCGGGCAAGCCGACGCAGTTCGAGGTCGACATCGGCACGGTCACGCAGCCGGTGCTGCCCGGGCTCGACGACGCCTTCTTCGCGCTGTTCGGCGTCGCCGAGGGCGGGGCCGAGGCGTTCCGCGCCGCGGTCAAGGAGAACATGGCCCGCGAGCTCGAGCAGGCGGTGCGCAACCGGGTCAAGGAGGACCTGCTGGCCAAGCTGCTGGAGGCCAACCCGGTGACCGCGCCGCGCGCGCTGGTCGACGAGGAGGTCGACCGGATGCTGGCGCAGATGCAGCAGCGCACCGGGGTCAAGGCCAAGGGCGGCCTGCCGCGCGAGCTGTTCACCGAGCAGGCGCAGCGGCGCGTCGCGCTCGGGCTGCTGCTCGGCGAGCTGATCAAGACCAGCGAGCTGCAGCCGGACCCGGAGCGGGTGCGCCAGACCATCGAGCGCTTCGCCGAGGGCTACGAGCGGCCGCACGAGGTGGTGGCGTGGTACTACGGCAACCGCGAGCAGCTCAACTCGGTGGAGATGGCGGTGCTCGAGGACCAGGTGGTCGACTGGGTGCTGGAGCGCGCCACGGTGGTCGACCAGCCGGTCAGCTTCGAGGAGATCATGCAGCCGGCGCGTCCCGCGCCGGCGCCGGCTCCCGCGCCGGTGGCCGACAGCGGAGCCGGGGCATGAGCGCCGCCGGCTCCCGCGCGCCGGGCCCGGTGGCCGGGCTGATCCCGATGGTGGTCGAGCAGACCGCCCGCGGCGAGCGCGCCTACGACATCTTCTCGCGGCTGCTGAAGGAGCGGGTGATCTTCCTGATCGGCCCGATCGACGACCACGTCGCCAACCTGGTGGTCGCGCAGCTGCTGTTCCTCGAGGCCGAGAACCCGGACAAGGACATCCACCTGTACATCAACTCGCCGGGCGGGGTGGTCTCATCGGGGCTCTCGGTCTACGACACCATGCAGTTCATCAAGCCGGACGTCAGCACCATGTGCATGGGCCAGGCGGCGAGCATGGGCGCGCTGCTGCTGGCCGGCGGCGCCGCCGGCAAGCGCTTCTGCCTGCCGCACTCGCGGATGATGATCCACCAGCCGCTCGGCGGCATGCAGGGCCAGGCGGCCGACATCGAGATCCACGCGCGCGAGATGCTGCAGACCCGCGACCGGCTGAACCAGATCCTGTCGAAGCACACCGGCCAGCCGCTGGACAAGATCAAGCTCGACACCGACCGCGACAACTTCATGAGCGGCGAGGACGCCAAGCGCTACGGGCTGATCGACAGCGTCCTGGAGCGGCGTGCGGCCGGCTAGCAGCGACCCCCGGCAGCGGAACGATCACCTGCCTGCCGCGTCAAAAATCAGACGGACCCGCCCGCGCTGAGACCGCGGAACGGGTCCCCCATGACCTGGGGCAACATAGGGGCGCGGCGCCCTTGCAATCTGCGCCGATTGCCGCCATGTTGACCCCGGAATCAGCCGACCCACGGGGCAACTGAAGATGACCGACGACTCCCACGGCAAGGACGAAGGCAAGCTGCTGTACTGCTCGTTCTGCGGCAAGAGCCAGCACGAGGTGCGCAAGCTGATCGCCGGGCCCTCGGTCTACGTCTGCGACGAGTGCGTCGAGCTGTGCAACGACATCATCCGCGAGGAGATGCAGGACCGGCCCCCGGCCGAGGCCCGCAGCTCGCTGCCGAAGCCGAAGGAAATCAACGGCATACTGAATGACTACGTGATCGGCCAGGAGCGCGCGAAGAAGACCCTGGCGGTCGCGGTGTACAACCACTACAAGCGCCTGCACGACCAGGGCGGCGACGACGAGGTCGAGCTGACCAAGAGCAACATCCTGCTGATCGGGCCGACCGGCTCCGGCAAGACGCTGCTCGCCGAGACCCTGGCGCGGCTGCTCAACGTGCCGTTCACGATCGCCGACGCGACCACGCTGACCGAGGCCGGCTACGTCGGCGAGGACGTCGAGAGCATCATCCAGAAGCTGCTGCAGAAGTGCGAGTACGACGTCGAGAAGGCGCAGACCGGCATCGTCTACATCGACGAGATCGACAAGATCTCGCGCAAGTCGGACAACCCGTCGATCACCCGCGACGTCTCCGGCGAGGGGGTGCAGCAGGCGCTGCTGAAGCTGATCGAGGGCACCGTCGCCTCGGTCCCGCCGCAGGGCGGGCGCAAGCACCCGCAGCAGGAGTTCCTGCAGGTCGACACCTCGAACATCCTGTTCATCGTCGGCGGCGCCTTCGACGGCCTCGAGAAGATCATCCGCCGCCGTTCGGACAAGGGCGGCATCGGCTTCTCGGCGACGGTCAAG
Source organism: Gammaproteobacteria bacterium (assembly GCA_036525695.1). Lineage (GTDB taxonomy): Bacteria > Pseudomonadota > Gammaproteobacteria > QNFN01 > QNFN01 > DATCZX01. Next base: position 5,955 of record DATCZX010000052.1, read on the forward strand.
GGCGAGAGCGAGCGCCGCTCGATCGGCCAGCTGCTGACCAGCGTCGAGCCGGAGGACCTGATCCGCTACGGCCTGATCCCCGAGTTCGTCGGCCGGCTGCCGGTGGTGGCCACGCTCGAGGAGCTCGACGAGGACTCGCTGGTGCTGATCCTGACCGAGCCGCGCAACGCGCTGACCCGGCAGTACGCCAAGCTGTTCCGCATGGAGGGGGTCGAGCTCGAGTTCCGCGAGGACGCGCTGCGCGCGATCGCGCGCAAGGCGATGGAGCGCAAGACCGGCGCCCGCGGCCTGCGCACCATCCTCGAGCAGATCCTGCTCGACACCATGTAAGACCTGCCGTCGATGGAGAACGTCGGCAAGGTGGTGATCGACGAGTCCGTGGTCAGCGGCGAGTCGAAGCCCTACGTCATCTACGAGGGGATCGAGCGCCAGCGCGCGGCGGCCGACTGAGCCGCTGCGCCAGCCCGACCCCGGCCGGCCGCCACACGCGCGGCCGGCAACTACCCGAGGCAGAATGAATGAGTGATAGAGACGACAGCGTGCTGGTCGAGGACCAGCGCAGCGTGATCCCGGTGCTGCCGCTGCGCGACGTGGTGGTGTTCCCGCACATGGTGATCCCGCTGTTCGTCGGCCGCGACAAGTCGATCAAGGCGCTGGACGAGGCGCTCGGCAGCGACAAGCAGATCCTGCTGGTCGCGCAGCAGAGCGCCGAGATCGACGACCCCGGCGTCGACGACATCTACAAGATCGGCACCGTGGCGACGGTGCTGCAGCTGCTGAAGCTGCCCGACGGCACGGTCAAGGTGCTGGTCGAGGGCGAGCGCCGCGCGTTCGTCCGCGGCTACACCGGCATCGACCCGCACTTCATCGCCGAGGTCAGCCTGGTCACCGAGAGCGGCACGCTCGAGGAGCGCGAGGGCGAGGTGCTGCTGCGCTCGGCGCTCGGCATGTTCGACCAGTACGTCAAGCTGAACAAGAAGATCCCGCCGGAGATCCTGACCTCGCTGCAGGGCATCGACGACCTCGGCCGCCTCGCCGACACCATCGCCGCGCACATGACGCTGAAGCTCGAGGAGAAGCAGCACGTGCTCGAGATGGGCAACGTGCAGCAGCGGCTCGAGCACCTGATGGGGCTGATGGAGTCCGAGGTCGAGATCCTGCAGATGGAGAAGCGGATCCGCGGCCGGGTCAAGCGCCAGATGGAGAAGAGCCAGCGCGAGTACTACCTCAACGAGCAGATGAAGGCGATCCAGAAGGAGCTCGGCGAGCTCGAGGACGCGCCGAACGAGGTCGAGGAGCTGGCGCAGAAGATCGAGAAGGCGGGCATGCCGAAGGAGGCCAAGACCAAGGCGACCGCCGAGCTGAACAAGCTGAAGATGATGTCGCCGATGTCGGCCGAGGCGACCGTGGTGCGCAACTACGTCGACTGGCTGGTCAGCGTGCCGTGGAAGAAGCGCACCAAGATCCTGCGCGACCTGGCCAAGGCCGGGGCGGTGCTCGAGGCCGACCACTACGGCCTGGAGAAGGTCAAGGAGCGCATCCTCGAGTACCTCGCGGTGCAGCAGCGGGTGCGCAAGATCAAGGGCCCGATCCTCTGCCTGGTCGGCCCGCCCGGCGTCGGCAAGACCTCGCTGGGGCAGTCGATTGCGCGCGCGACCGGGCGCAAGTTCGTGCGCATGTCGCTCGGCGGGGTCCGCGACGAGGCCGAGATCCGCGGTCACCGGCGCACCTACATCGGCTCGCTGCCGGGCAAGATCGTGCAGAACATGTCCAAGGTCGGCGTGCGCAACCCGCTGTTCCTGCTCGACGAGATCGACAAGATGTCGATGGACTTCCGCGGCGACCCGTCGTCGGCGCTGCTCGAGGTGCTCGACCCGGAGCAGAACCACACCTTCAACGACCACTACCTGGAGGTCGACTTCGACCTCTCCGACGTGATGTTCGTCGCCACCGCCAACACGCTCAACATCCCCGGCCCGCTGCTCGACCGCATGGAGGTGATCCGGCTGCCCGGCTACACCGAGGACGAGAAGCTCGAGATCGCCGAGCGCTACCTGATCCCGAAGCAGGTGATCAACAACGGCCTCGAGCCCAAGGAACTGCAGATCTCGTCGAACGCGCTGCGCGAGATGATCCGCCACTACACCCGCGAGGCCGGCGTGCGCAACCTCGAGCGCGAGGTGGCCAAGCTGTGCCGCAAGGTGGTCAAGGAGATCCTGCTCGACAGCAAGGCGCGCAAGCGCACGCTGATCACGCCGCGCAACCTCGAGCGCTACCTCGGCGTGCCGCGCTTCCGCCACGGCAAGGCCGACGCCAAGGACCAGGTCGGCCAGGTCACCGGGCTGGCCTGGACCGAGGTCGGCGGCGAGCTGCTGACGATCGAGTCGGCGGTGGTGCCGGGCAAGGGCAAGCTGACCCACACCGGCCACCTCGGCGAGGTGATGCGCGAGTCGATCCAGGCCGCGCTGACCGTGGTGCGCAGCCGCGAGGCGCTGCTCGGCCTCGAGCCCGACTTCCACTCCAAGGTCGACATCCACATCCACGTGCCCGAGGGGGCGACGCCGAAGGACGGGCCGAGCGCCGGCGTCGGCATGTGCACCGCGCTGGTCTCGGCGCTGACCTCGATCCCGGTGCGCGCCGACGTGGCGATGACCGGCGAGATCACGCTGCGCGGCGAGGTGCTGCCGATCGGCGGGCTGAAGGAGAAGCTGCTGGCGGCGCGCCGTGGCGGCATCGGTATCGTGCTGATCCCCGAGGAGAACTCCCGCGACCTCACCGAGATCCCGAAGAACATCAAGCAGGACCTGGACATCCGCCCGGTCAAGTGGATCGACGACGTGCTCAAGGTGGCGCTGCAGCGGATGCCGGTGCCGCGTCCGAGCGAGGCGGCGGAGAGTACCGAGGAGGTCTCCGACCAGGCCAAGGACGCCGGCCAGAACGGCATCCGCGCGCACTGATGCGCCGGGCTGCCGCGACCCGTGCCGCTGCCGGCGGAGTTTGTTGACACCCTCCCGGGAGCGCCGGTATAAAGGCGCCTCCGCTTTTCGGGGCCCACCGTCCGGACACGCCACAGAACAGGTCCGGCGCTCACCACTGAGGACACACCTGAATGAACAAAGCTGAGTTGATCGATGCGGTCGCCACGGCGGCAGACATCTCCAAGGCGGCTGCCGGACGCGCGGTCGAGGCGTTCGTTGGCGCGGTCACCACGTCGCTGCAGAAGGGCGAGCAGGTCTCGCTGGTCGGCTTCGGCACCTTCACCGTGCGCGACCGTGCGGCGCGTACCGGGCGCAACCCGAAGACCGGCGCCGAGATCAAGGTTCCGGCCTCCAAGGCCCCGGCGTTCAAGGCTGGCAAAGCCCTCAAGGATGCCGTAAACTGACGCGCCTCGCGAGGGGTGCTTAGCTCAGCTGGGAGAGCGTCGCCCTTACAAGGCGAATGTCGGGGGTTCGAATCCCTCAGCACCCACCAGCAGAAGTTTCCGGAGCGGTAGTTCAGTCGGTTAGAATACCGGCCTGTCACGCCGGGGGTCGCGGGTTCGAGTCCCGTCCGCTCCGCCATACAACAGCCACGGGCAGGGCGTTCGCCGAGCGCCCTGCTTCGGCAGGCGAATGCCCAGGCTGCAGGGCGGCGATACCGGGCCAATGTCGATCTCCAGTCTCCGCAAGTACGCGACCGGTTGGGTGGGCGCTATCCTGCTCGCCCTGTTCGGGTTGCCGTTCGTTTTCAGCGGCGTCTACTCCTACGTCGGTGGCGGCGAGGTCAGCGTGGTCGCCGAGGTCGACGGCCGCGAGATCCAGCAGCGCGAGTACACACGCGCCTACCAGGAGTACCGCCAGCGGTTGCAGGCGATGCTGG
>DATCZX010000053.1:0-12473 GCA_036525695.1 Gammaproteobacteria bacterium
GAGCGCCTGGAGGCGGCGCGCGCCGCGGCGACCGGCGCCGGCGACGAGCGCGACCGGCTGCGCGAGGAGGCCGCGGCACTGCGCGGCCAGGTCGCCGACCTGCGGGTCGCCAGCGGGCGCCTGGAGGCCGCGCTGGAGGCGGCCGCGCAGGAGCGGGCGCAGCGCGTCGAGGACCTCGAGCGGCGCCTCGCGGAGAGCGGGCGGCAGCGCGACGCCCAGGCCGCCGAGAACCGCGCGCAGCAGGCCAGGCTGGCCGAGCTCGAGACCCTGATCGCCGCGCAGCAGCAGCGCAACGAGGAGCGCCAGCGCGAGTTCGAGGAGGTGCGCCGGCGCATGCAGGCCGACTTCGAGAACCTGGCCAACCGGATCCTCGAGGAGAAGGGCAAGAGCTTCTCGGCGCAGAGCCAGCAGTCCCTCGACCAGCTGCTGCGCCCGGTGCGCGAGCAGCTCGAGGGGTTCCGGCGGCGGGTCGACGAGGTGCACAGCCGCGACACCGAGCAGCGCGCGGCGCTGCAGGGCCAGCTCGACCTGCTCAAGTCGCTGAACCAGCAGATGAACGACGAGGCGCGCAACCTGACCCGCGCGCTCAAGGGCGACAAGAAGGCGCAGGGCAGCTGGGGCGAGCTGGTGCTCGAGCGGGTGCTCGAGCAGTGCGGCCTGCGCGCCGGGCACGAGTACGAGGTGCAGGGCAGCTACCGCGACGACGACCAGCGGCTGCTGCGCCCCGACGTGATCGTGCACCTGCCCGAGGGCAAGGACATCGTGATCGACTCGAAGGTGTCGCTGGTGGCCTGGACCGAGGTGGTCGCCGCCGAGGACGATGCCGTCCGCGAGCGCGCGCTGAAGGCCCACGTGCAGGCCGTGCGCGACCACGTCAACGCGCTCAGCGCCAAGGACTACGCCCACCTGAAGGGGCTGCGCTCGCTCGACTTCGTGCTGCTGTTCATGCCCATCGAGGCGGCCTTCATGGCCGCCTTCCAGGCCGACGAGCGGCTGTTCGGCGACGCCTTCGAGAAGCGCATCGCGGTGGTCACGCCGACCACGCTGCTGGCCACCATGCGCACCGTCGAGAGCCTGTGGCGCAACGAGCGGCAGAACGAGAACGCGCGCCAGATCGCCGAGCAGGCGGGCCGGGTCTACGACAAGCTGCGCGGCTTCCTCGAGGACTTCGAGCGCATCGGCAAGCAGCTGGCGACGGTGCAGAACAGCTACGACGGGGCGCGGCGCAAGCTGACCGAGGGACGCGGCAACCTGGTCCGCCAGGTCGACCAGTTCGTCGACCTGGGGGTGCGCGTGCGCCGGCGCCTGGCCTCGGCGATGCCCGGCTTGCAGGGCGGCGACGATGCGCCCGACCAGGCCGACAGCGACGCCGATACCGACACCGATATCGATACCGACACCGACACCGACGCCGACATCGACGCCGATACCGACGCCGATACCGACGGCGGGGACGAGGCGGGCTCCGGCTGAGCCGTTGACCGGTCGCTGACCCGGCGCAACGCGCCGCGCGGCGTGGCATGCTAAGAAAAGCGACACCTGGCAGTTCCCCGGACCGTGACCCGGGAGAGGAGGGATCGCGACGTGGACCCGACGGCCGAGCCCACGCCACCTCGTGGCGCCCCCGAACCCGCGCGCGAGCCGCCGTCGCCGCCCACCGCGGCGCGCCAGCGGCCGCGGCCTGCCCTCACCGAGACCCGTGCCGCCGCCGCCGTGGTGGTATCGATCCGCCAGCTGGCGCTGCTGGCGCTGGTCCTGGTCGCGGCGACCCTGCTGCTCGCGTTCGCCTGGAAGTTCGGCCTCGAGGAGTACGTCGATCCGTTCCTGCCCGGCAACCACCAGGTCGAGAGCCGCGCCGAGCGCTGGGAATTCGTCGCCGTCAGCACCCTGTTCGTCGCCCTGGTCAGCGGCCTGATGCTGCTGTTCGGGCGGCACACGCTGCGCCAGCTGGAGAGCGCGCAGCGCCGCCAGGCCCTGGTCTACGACGGCTTCATCAGCTCGCGCGAGCCGCTGCTGGTGCTCGACGGCGAGCGCGTGATCGTCGCCGAGAACCGCCGCGCCGCCGAGCTGTTCGGGCCCTACCAGGGCCCGCTGGCCGGGCGTCACTTCCACGACCTGGTGCCGATCGACCTGACCGACGCCACCTACCTCGGCATGGAGCTGGCGATCCGCGATCCCGGCACCTGGCGGGGCAAGGTACGCTTCGCGCACCCGACGGCGCCGCTCCGGGTCGATCTCGGCCTGCGCGTGCGCCGCGACCGCATGGGCAACCTGAGCTCGATCCACGCCCGGGTGTTCGGGATCGAGCAGCTCGACGACGATGGCAGCGGGTTGCGCAGCCACAGCCGCTTCGGTGCCGCGGATGACGCGGCAAGCCCGCCAGCGCCGCCGGACGATCCCGCGGCAGACGCCGCCGACCGCGAGCGGCGCTGACGCGCCAGGCGCGCTCGCCCCGCTGCCGCCGCGCCGGCGTCCCTGGCTCACCTGCTGAGCCTCTGCTGCCGTAGCCTGGGTGCAGGCCTTGGCGAACAGGAGAGAGCGATGGCAGGCGACCCGATGACCTACGAGAGGCGCCGTTGGCTGCGCCAGCTGGCCCGTCGGCGTGGTCCCGCACCGGCCGCGCTGCTGGGCGCGCTGGCGGACGGCCTCGCCGGCTGGGTGCTGCCGTCGCGGCGGCGCCTGCGCCTGCTGCTGCGCGAGGCGCTGCTCCGGCTCTGAGCGCCGCCGCTTCGCGGCCGGTGCGCCGGGCTGCTATGGTTGGCACGCCCCATCCCGGAGGCGCCACCCGGCAACCCGTCGCCGATGTGCCAGCGTCACCTGCAGCGCCTGCTGCTCACTAGCTGCCTGCTGCTCGCCGGGCTGGCCTGGACCGCGGCCGGCAGCGCGCAGGAGACACCGCAACGCGGGGTCTTCCTGGTCGCCGCGCCGACCCTCGACGGCAGCCCGTTCGCGCGCAGCGTGATCCTGCTCAAGCGGCACGCCTACGGCAGCACCATCGGGGTCGTGGTCAACCGCCCGACCGGGACCAGCCTGGCCGAGCAGTTCCCCGACAGCTACAACCTCGAGGGCCACGCGGCGGTGCTCTACGACGGCGGGCCGGTCACGCCCGAGGCCCTGGTGTTCCTGGTGCGCACCCGCTCGCTCAGCCCGCGCAACGCGCTGCAGGTGTTCGAGCAGGTGTTCATGAGCTACGACGAGCAGTTGCTCAGCGACATCCTGCGTCACCCGATGCCGCTGCGCGGGTTGCGCGTGTTCCGCGGCCACGCGCGCTGGGCCGCCGGCCAGCTCGAGCAGGAGATCGCGCGCGGCGACTGGCTGATGGTCGAGGCCGACGCCGACGAGCTGTTCGACAGCGACCCGCAGTCGCTGTGGGAGGTGCTGCGCGACCGGGTCGGCGAGCGGCGCGTGCTGCGTCCGCCCGCTACTCCCCGCGCACCAGCCTGAGCCGCCACAGCGGCGTCGGCGTGTACTCGCTGGTGACGTAGGCGTAGTCGCCGGCGGCATCCAGCGCGACCGCCTCGGCGCTCGGCAACGGGTGCTCGCCGAGCGGTTCGAACGGCCGTGCCAGGGCCGCCTCCCAGCTCTCCCCGGGTTCCCGCCGCAGGCGGTAGAGCGCCGTGTAGGTCAGCACGACGAGCGTCCGTGCGGCGCCGTCCAGCGCCATCCCGGTCGGGCTGGAACCGTAGATCCCGCGGCGCAGGTTGCCGTCGAGCAGGGCGTCGAGGCGCGGCTGCGCGAGCCCGGCGATCGGGCCGACGCGCTCGGCGGTCAGCACCTCGCCAGGGGCGGCAAAATCGAGCGGCACGCGGTAGAACACCGGCACCTGCTCGCGCTTGCTCAGCACCAGCACCCAGCCGCCGGCCACGTCGACCGCCAGCGACTCGGCGTCGCGCGGCCCGTCGGGGTAGCGGAAGCGCAGCGTCGCCGCGACCTGCAGCGTGCCGTTGCCGTCGGGATCCGGCTCGGGCACCAGGTGCAGCTGCACCTCCCGGCGCCTGGCCGCGTTGTCGCCGATGTCGGCGATCAGCAGGTGCGGCCGGCCGCGGTAGCTGAACGCGACCAGCTCTTCCCAGTCGACGTTGCGCGCGCCCTGCACGCGGTAGCGGCCGGTGACGCGGCCGTCCAGGCTCGCGGCGAACAGCTCGGGCGGATTGCCGCTGTCGTTGAGCAGCCAGGCGCGGTCGGCGCGGCGAGTCGAGAGCGCCAGCCCGCTGGCCTCGCTCAGGGCCGGCTCGTGCAGGCGTCCGATCTCCTCGCCGGCGGCGCTGCCCGGGGTCGCCGCGGCCGTGCTGCAGCCCGGGGTCGCGGAGAGCGCCAGCAGCAACGGCAGGCACGCCAGCAGCGGCGCGGACGCGGGTGGGAGTTGGCTGAGCGGTCGCACCCGGCTGAGCCTACTTGCCGGGGTCCGGCAGGACAACCGGGGAAGTCCCCTGCGCGGATCCCCGCGCCCGTACCCGGTGGGTGCCCCGGCCTGCGCCGCGGCGCGAGAACGGCAGCGCAGCGATCATCCACTCGTCAGAATTGACATACCGCCGATCGGGTTCTGCTTGAATCCGCCACCGAGTCTGCAGATGGTGGATGTGGAGGAAACCGAGGGACCACGAGGATGACACAACACAAGCTAACAATCAGAGATGACTCATGCACAGGCATCGAGATCATCGATCGCCAGCACAGAGAGATCATCGAGCGTTACAACGACCTGCTGTGCATGGTCGCGACACGCTCGGACAGCGCCGTCCACACGGCCGCGCTCGATCGCATCGTCGAGGCCGCCAAGTACCACTTCTGGTACGAGGAGAAGCTGCTGGAGGAGAGCGGCTACCCCGATCTGGCAAGCCACCGCGCCGAGCACGCCAGGCTGCTGCAGCAGATCACGGCATGGGCCGAGCAGTCGCGGCAAGGCAGGCTGAACCTCTCCAGCGGGACCCTGAAATTGATCAGGAGCTGGCTTCTCAGCCACATGGCCGGGAGTGACCAGCAGTACGTCGCGCACGTCAACGCCGCGCGCTGCAGCGACGGCCCGGTCACGGCCGCGAAGGCCGATCCGCTGCTCGGAGCGGTGCCTGCCGGCTGAGCAGGCCGGCGCGGGGCACCCGAGAACAGCGCGGGCGCCCGGTCACCCGGACGCCCGCGACGCGTGGGATGCCCGAGGGCAGGGCGGTTACTTGGCGCCGATCCCGAGCAGCTTCATCGCCTCGGCCATCTTGGCCTCCGACGCCGGGTGGTCGCCGTTGGTGTGCAGCGCCATGCCCTCGTCGCGCAGTGCCTGCACCTTGCCCTTGTCCTCGGCGCTCAGCGACGAGCTCGGCAGCGCGGCGTCGATCGCCTTGGCATCCTTCGGACAGTGACGGGCCAGCGCCGGGCCGGAGAGGGCCAGGGTCAGGGCGGTGACGGTCAGAATCTGCTTGATCATCGTGGTCTCCTTGGGGAAGAGGATGGGTGGAGGCTCTTCCACCTACACCAACACCGGGCCGGCGAGTTTATTCCCGGTGGGTTCGCTGTTTTTCTGCCGCGGCCGAGCGGCGGCGCAACTTCTTGACCGCGGTTAAGGCCGGCCCCGCGTGCCCGCGGTCTGATGGTGGCCCAAGCAGCGGGACACCTGGATGAGCGAAATCCTCGCCGGCGACGTCGCCCTGGCCACGCGGGTCCGCGAGGCGTTGCGCGGCCTGGTCTACGCCAGCGAGGCGACCGCGGCGCGGGTCAGCGTGGGGATGACGCTGACCCCGCCCGACTGCCCGGCGGCCGGCAGCCTGGTCGACGACGCCACCCACGCGGTGCGCGCGGAGGTCCCGGGCGGCGCGCAGGTCGGCGTCCACCTGGTCTGGGAACCGGCCTGGCACCCCGGTCGGCTCGGCGCGGAGGCGCGGCGTGAACTCGGCCGGGGCTGAGTCGCAGCCACCGCCGCGCCGCTCCGGCGACCTGCCGCCGGTGTGGCGGCTGCCGCTGCTGCTGCTCGCGGTGCTCGCGTTGGCCGGCGGCGTGCGGGCCGGCCTGGCACGCCTCGGCTGGGAGCCGGCCTACCGCTTCGCCGCGCTGACCGTGCATCACGGCCCGCTGCTGGTCGGCGGCTTCCTCGGCAGCGTGATCGGCCTCGAGCGGGCGGTCGCGCTGGGCCGGCGCTGGGGCTACCTGGCCCCGCTGCTGGCCGGCGCCGGTGCGCTGGCGCTGCCGCTCGGTTTCACCCCGCTGCTCGCGGCGCTGGCGCACGCCGGTGCTGCCGCGCTGCTGTGCGCGATGTCGCTGCGTTTCTGGCAGCTGCAGCCGAACCTGGCCAACGCGACCGTGGTCGCCGGTGCCGTCGCCTGGCTCGGCGGCAACCTGGCCTGGCTCGGCGGGCAGCCGCTGGCCGACGTCGCCCCGTGGTGGCTCGCCTTCCTGGTGCTGACGGTGGCCGGCGAAAGGCTCGAGCTGAGCCGCTACCTGCCGGTCGGCGTTGCCGCCCGGCGCCTGTTCGCGGTGCTGCTGCTGCTGTTGCCGGGCGGCGTGCTGCTGCGCCACGGCTGGCCCGCCGGCGACCTGCTCGCCGCCGCCAGCCTGCTGGCAGCCATCGCCTGGCTGGTGCGCCACGACATCGCCCGCTTCAGCGTGCGTCGTCCCGGGCTGCCGCGCTTCGCCGCGCTGGCGATCTTCAACGGCTACGCGTGGGCTGCACTGGCGGCGCTGGCCTGGCTCGCCGGCGGCGGGCTGGTCCCCGGCAGCCTCGCCTTCGACGTGGCGCTGCACGGGGTGTTCCTCGGTTTCGTGCTGTCGATGGTGTTCGCCCACGCGCCGATCGTGCTGCCGGCGGTCGCCGGTGTCGCGCTGCCGTTCCACGTTGGCTTCTACCTGCCGCTGCTGCTGCTCGACCTGTCGCTGCTGCTGCGCTTCGCCGGCGCTGCCGTCGGCCTGCCGGCGTTGCGCGCGGCCGGCGGCGTCGGCCACGCGCTGGCACTGCTGCTGTTCCGGGCCTGCGTCGCCTGGGCGCTGCGCAGCGGCCGCCTGGCCGCGCGCGCGGCTACGGTTCGGCCCACATCCTGAGCAGGTTGACGTAGCTGGTGTCGACCCGGCGCGTGGCGGGGTCGTCGGGTGCCGCGGCGAGCAGCTGCTCGCGCGCCCGCCACAGGTCGTAGAGCAGTTCGCGCCGGGCCGGGTCGCGCACCTGGCTCTGCAGCCAGGTGACCATCACCAGCCGTTCGCCCGCGGTGACCGGGGCGACCCGGTGGCGCGACGAGGCGGGGTAGAGCACCAGGTGCCCGGCCGGCAGCTTGACCTGCTGCTCGCCGAACGCGGTGGTGACCACCAGCTCCCCGCCGGCATAGCTCTCCGGGTCGTTCAGGAACAGCGTCAGCGCGATGTCCGAGCGGTACTGCTGGCCGGGGCCGCCCCCCATCAGCGGGTCGTCGACGTGCTCGCCGTACGCCATGCCGGGGACGTAGCGGGCGAACAGCGGCGTGGCCACCCGCGCCGGGTAGGCGGCGAAGCGGAACTCGGCGCGCGCGTAGAGCGCGGCCATCAGCGCCTCGAGCAGCTTGTCGCGGCCGGGCTGCTCGCGGTCGAGCTCGAGGTTCTGCTTGACCTTGGCGGCGGCGCTGCCGGCGCTCAGGCGGCCGTCGACGAACCGGGCCTGGGCGAGGAAGCGGCGCACGCTGTCGAGCTGGGTACTGTCGAGCAGGTCGGGGATGGTCAGCAGCATGGTCGGTGGCCCGGGTTTGGAACGGCTGTGCCGATGCTAGCAGCCGGCAGCGGTGAGCGCGTGGGTGTTCAACCCCGCCACCGCGCCACCGCCAGGCGGATGCGCGTGACCTCCTCGAGGTCGGCGTCCTCGAGCACCGCCGCCATCTCGTGCAGGCGGCCGTCCACCTCGGGCAGCACGACGTTCTCCAGCGCGCGGGCGCGGCGGTCGGTGCGCCGGTACTCCGCGACCAGCCGGTGCAGGTTGCCGGCGGAAGCGGCGAGCAGGAAGGCGGTCTCGGTGACCCGGGCGAAGGCCTCCGCGCACGCCTGCTGCACAGCCCGCGCGCCGGCCGCCTGCGGCGGCGACGACGGTAGCGCGGTGGCGGCGAGGTCGTAGTGCAGCTGCGCCACGCCGAGGTGCGAGCGCTCGATGGTCGCCGCCAGCAGCGGCAGCGCCAGCGGTGCCGGGGCCACGCTGAGCGGGTGCAGCCCGCCCTCGGCGAGCGCGTCGGCGAGCGCGGCGAGCGCGCTGTTCCAGGCGCTGGCCAGCGCCGCGCGCAGGCCGCGGTAACTGGCGTGCTCGCCGAGGATCCGCTGCGCCAGCATCAGCCGCTTCTCGTCGAGGAACTCGTAGCCCTCGCGCAGGAAGCCGTGCTCTTCGCGCAGCGCGAGGTAACCGTGACGGGTGACCGCCTCGCTACCCATCGTCGTCCCCGGCGGGGTCCGGCGCCAGGTGCGCGGCGATCTGCGCGTCGTCGAGGCGCGACAGCTCGTGCACCGGCAGGCCGCGCAGCGCGCGCCAGCCCAGCTCCGCGCTCTCCTCCAGCGTGCGCGCGCCGTGCTGGGCCAGGAAGTCGCGCTCGAAGCGGTCGGCGAAACGCAGGAACTCGAGATCGACCGTGCCCAGTCCCTCGGTGCCGACCACGCTGGCCAGCACGCGCATCCGCGTCGCGCGGGCGTAGGCGGCGTAGAGCTGGTTGGCCAGCGGGGCGTGGTCGGCGAAGGTGAAGCCCGCGCCGATGCCGTCCTTCATCAGCCGCGACAGGCTCGGCAGCACCGCGACCGGGGGGTAGACGTTCTTCTGGTTGAGCTCGCGGCTCAGCACCACCTGGCCCTCGGTGATGTAGCCGGTGAGGTCGGGGATCGGGTGGCTGATGTCGTCGGCGGGCATGGTCAGGATCGGCATCTGCGTCAGCGTGCCCGGACGCTCGCGCAGCTGCCCGGCGCGCTCGAACAGCGTCGCCAGGTCGGAGTAGAGGTAGGCCGGGTAGCCCTTGCGCCCGGGGATCTCGCCGTGGCTCGCGGCGACCTCGCGCAGCGCCTCGCAGTAGTTGGTCATGTCGGTCAGGATCACCAGCACGTGGCGCCCCTCGGCGAAGGCCAGGTACTCGGCCGCGGTCAGCGCGAAGCGCGGGGTCAGCAGCCGCTGCGTGCTCGGGTCGGAGGCGAGGTTCAGGAACAGCGCGGTGTGCGCCAGCGCGCCGCTCTCCTCCATCGCGCGGCGGAAGTACTCGGCGGTGTCGTAGGAGATGCCGATGCCGGCGAAGACGATCGCGAAGCGCCCCTGGTCGTCCTTCGGCAGCCGCGCGTGCTGGGCGATCTCGACCGCCATGCGGTCGTGCGGCAGGCCGCCGCCGGAGAAGATCGGCAGCTTCTGCCCGCGCACCAGGCTGTTCATCAGGTCGATGGTGCTGATGCCGGTCTCGATGAAATCGCGCGGTTGCGCGCGTGCCACCGGGTTCAGCGGCATGCCGTCGATGCGCCAGCGCTTGGTGCCCGGGACCGGCGGGCCGCCGTCGAGCGGCCGCCCGACGCCGTCGAACACGCGGCCGAGCAGGCCGGCACCGACCGAGGAGAGCAGCGGCTCGCCGAAGAAGCGCACGCGCGGACCCTCGAGGCCGAGCCCGGCGGTCGACTCCAGCACCTCGACGACGATGGTCTCCTCGTCGAGCGTGGCGACGCGGCCGAGGCGGCCGCGGCCGTCGACCCCGACCACCTCGACCGCGTCGTTGAGACCGACGTCGAGGTTGCGGCGCAGGAACAGCAGCGGGCCGTCGATCTGCTGCAGCGTGCCGGTGGTGTAGAGGTCAGCCAGCATCCGCCTTGGCCTCGGTCAGCGAGAAGAACTGGGCATCGAGCTCGTCGTGCAGCGTGTCGAAACGTTCCAGCGCGTCGTCGCCGATCTCCTCGCCCATCCGCTGCAGCCGGCGCAGGATCGGCAGCGCACCGATCGCGGTGACCGTGGCGCCGGCCTCCAGCGCCTGCTCGGCGCGGTCGATGAAGTTGCCGAGCAGGCGCATCATCGCCCCCAGCCGGGCCGGCGAGGCGTAGCGATCGATCGGCGAGTACGCGGACTGGCGCAGGAACGCATCGCCGACCAGTTCGGCGCACAGCAGCAGCAGCTGCTGGCGCGCCGGCAGCGCGTCGCGACCGACGATCCGGACCATGCGCTCGAGGCGCTGCTCCTCGCCGAGCAGGTGCAGGAAACGCTGGCGCAGCGTGGCCCACTGCGGGTTGCCCTGTGCCTGCCACCAGCGGCCGAGGGCGTCGGCATCGTCGGAGTAGGAGTTCAGCGGGTGGATCGCCGGGAAGAAGCGCGCCTGCGCACGCGCGCGGTCGAGGGCCCAGAAGGTGCGGATGTAGCGCCGCGTGTGGATCGTCACCGGCTCCGAGAAGTCGTCCGACGGCGGGCTGACCGCACCCATGATGGTGACCGAGCCCTCGTGGCCGTGCAGCGTGCGCACGCGCCCGGCACGCTCGTAGAAGCCGGCGATGCGGCTGCTCAGGTAGGCCGGGTAGCCGGCCTCGCCGGGCAGCTCGCCGAGGCGCCCGGAGATCTCGCGCAGCGCCTCGGCCCAGCGGCTGGTGGAGTCGGCCATCAGCGCCACGTTGAGGCCCATGTCGCGGAAGTACTCGGCCACGGTGATGCCGCTGTAGATGCTCGCCTCGCGCGCGGCCACCGGCATGTTCGAGGTGTTGGCGATGATCAGCGTGCGCTCCATCAGCGAGCGCCCGGTCTGCGGGTCGGTCAGCTCGGGGAACTCGGTCAGCACGCCGGCCAGCTCGTTGCCGCGCTCGCCGCAGCCGACGTAGACGATCACGTCGGCATCGCACCACTTGGCCAGGTTCTCCAGCAGCACCGTCTTGCCGGTGCCGAAGCCGCCGGGCAGCCCGGCGCGGCCCCCGCGCGCGATCGGGAACAGGCCGTCGAGGATGCGCTGGCCGGTGATCATCGGCGGGCCGATGCCGAGCCGCTCGGCGACCGGGCGCGGGGTCCGAATCGGCCAGTCCTGGCGCAGCCGGAGCACGCAGGTCGAACCGTCGTCACCGTGCAGCTCGCCGAGCGGTTCGTCCTGCTGGTACAGGCCCTCGCCGGCCAGCCGGGTCAGCCGACCGGAGACCTGCGGCGGGGTCAGGCAGGGCAGTTGCCGGCCCGGCAGCGCCTCGACCTGGCCGAACGGCATCCCGGGACCGAGCGCCTGGCCCTCGCGGGTCGTCGGGGTGAAGCGGAAGGTGCGGGTCTCGGCCGGGCGCTCGCCCGGCCAGATCAGCGTGGTGCCGAGCGCCGACAGCGGCCGCAGCAGGCCGTCGACGACGTTGCCGAGCAGGCCCGGCCCCAGCGCAGCCGACATCGGCCCGCCCTGGCCGCTGACCCGGTGGCCGGGGCGCAGGCCGCTGGTCTCCTCGTAGACCTGCGCGACGATCTCCTCGCGGCTGATCCGGATGACCTCGCCGAGCAGCTGCTTCGGCCCGACCAGCAGCGCCTCGTTGACGTGGAACGGGCCCTCGGGGCGCGCTTTCAGCACCGAGCCGCTGAGCCAGGTGACGAACGCCTCGCGCTTCACTGCGCCGGTTCCTCGAATGCGGCGAGGAACTGCGCCTCGATGCGGTGCCGGGCGACCAGCAGGCCGTCCAGCGTGGCGTCGAAGCAGGCCTGGTCGCGGCGCACGCAGAGCCCGGCCTCGATCGACTCCTCGGCCTCGAAGGTGGCGTTGACCCCGGCGCTGTCGTGCAGCCACTCGTGGATCCGGACGCGTTCCTGCTGGCCCCAGTCGGGCGGGTGGGCGATGGTCCAGTGGTCGGGATGCAGCACCAGGCGGGCGTGTTTCAACGCCGTCTCGACCCACTGGCGCCGGGTCTCGGCCTCGTGCCAGCGCCGGCGCAGCGCGTCGACCAGCAGCACCCAGCCGCGCTCGAGGCGTTGCAGGTTGACGCGCTGCTGCTGCAGGCGGTGGTGGGTCTCGATGCGCGCGTCGGCGCGCCGCCAGCCCTCGCGGTCGAGCCGGCGCTCCTCCTCGACGGCGTGGCGCAGCAGCCGCCGCGCATCGCCGCGGGCGTCCTGCAGCAGCTCGCGGGCGCGCTGCCCGGCGTCGCTGAGCAGCGCCTGGCAGCGGCTGTCGCGATCGCGGGCCACCGCGGCCAGCAACGCCTCCAGGGTCGCGGAGGTGTCGTCCGCCGGGCTCATGCCTCGACCCCGAGCTGGGCCAGGATCCCGGCCAGCGGGTCTGCCGGCGGCGTGCCATCGGCGACGTCGGGCAGCACCAGGAATTGCGGCGAGAGCGCCTCGCGGTAGGTCTCCAGCGCGGCCGGCGGCAGGGCCGTGGCGACCCGTGTCGAGACCAGCACCAGGTGCGCCTGGCGACGCGCGGCGCGCACCAGCTCGTGGGCGTCGTCGTCGCCGGCGACCCGGGTCGTGACGCCGGCCAGCCTGAACCCGGCTGCCCCGAGCGCGTCACCGATGTAGACGACCTCGTTCACGCTCAGCCGAGCCGGTTCAGGATCAGCACCGAGACGATCAGGCCGTAGATGGCGATCCC
>DATCZX010000054.1:0-7574 GCA_036525695.1 Gammaproteobacteria bacterium
TCGTCGACGAAAGCGGCGGTCATCCGCTCCTGCAGCAGCGCCTTGCCGAAGTCGCTGGAGCGTTCGACCCGGAGGACGTCGAGGTCCGCGCGGTAGAGCAGCTCGCCGGCCTGCAGCGCGCGCTTGGTCCGGTACACCTCCATCGTCGGCAGGGCGATCTCGAGCGCGGGCAGCGGCGGCGCCAGCGGGCACAGCAGCAGTGCGGCGAGCAGCCGGATGGCCAGGCGAAGACGGCGGGTCGTGCGCGGCATGGGTTCCCTCCCGGTGTCTCGGTGTTCTTTTCAGCGTTCCCGCCCGGCCTCCTGCAGCGCCTTCAGCAACGGCGACAGCAGCAGCTCGAGCAGGGTGCGTTCCCCGGTTCTGATCTCGACCGTCACGGCCATGCCCGGGGTCACGCGCAGCGGCCCGTCGTCCGGGCCGGGCAGCTGTTGCAGCAGCACCCGGGCAATGTAGACCGCACCGAGACCCTCGTCGAGGCGGGCGTCCGCGGCCAGCTCGGCCAGCGACGCCGGCAGCGTGCCGTAACGGGTGAACGGGAACGCCTCCACCTTGACCTCCGCCGGCATGCCGGCGCGCACGTGCCCGACATCGCGGTTCAGCACGCGCGCCTCGACCTCGAGCGCGGCCCCGCTCGGCACGATCCGCAGCAGCGCCTGCGCCGGGGTCACCACGCCACCGACGGTGTGCAGCGCCAGCTGCTGCACGCGACCGGCGACCGGGGCCACCAGGCGGGTCCGCGCCAGGCGCTCGAGCTGCTGCAACCGCTGCTGCCCGAGCAGGGCGAGGCGCCGCGAGCTCTCCGCCAGCTGCGCGCTGACCTGCCGCCGGCGCTCGCCGAGCAGCACCGCGCGCGCGCGCTCGAGCGCGGCGAGCCCGGCGCGCAGCACCGCCTGCCGGCTCGCCTCGACCTTGCTTGCCTGCTCGAGGCCGACCCGCTCCTGTTCGATCTCGAGCCAGGCCTGGGTGGCGGCGAGGCGCTCGCGGTCGAGCCGCTGCAGCGCCTCGGCGCGGCGCGTGACCAGCGGCAGCAGCGCCAGCAGGCGGCCGTGCTGGGCCTCGGCGGCGGCGAGCTCGGCGCGGCGGCGCAGCCCCTCGCTGTCCAGCTCGGCGAGGCGCGCGCCGACCTCGTCGAGTTCCTCGCGCAGCAGCCGGGCCTGCGCCTCCGGCAGCGCGACGCCCTCCGGCGCCGGCGGCGGCTGGCCACCGTCGAGCGCCTCGAGGCCGACGAGCAGCCGCTCGAGGCGCTGCCGCTCGGCGCCGAGCTCGGCGAGCTCGTGCTCGACCTGGCGCAACGCGACGCCGGCCTCGGTGTCGTCGAGCTCGACCAGCAGCTCGCCGGCCGCCACCTGCTGGCCCTCGGCGACCAGGATCCGGCGCACGCTGCCGCCGTCACGCGACTGCACCACCTTGACCTGCCCGCTCGGGATCACCCGCCCCGGCGCGCTGGCGACGATGTCGATGCGCGCCCAGCCGGCCCAGGCGACGGCGCCGACCAGCAGCCCGGCGATCGACCAGAGCAGCGCGCGGCCGAGCGGCGACGGCGGCGCGCGCTGCAGCTCGAGCGCGGCCGGCAGGAACTCGGTGAAGCGGCGGTCGGCGCGCATCTCAGGCCGCGGCCTGGCAGGCGTGCAGTTCGGCGTAGCGCCCGGCCTGGCGCAGCAGCTCGGCGTGGCTGCCCTGCTCGAGGACCTGGCCTCGCTCCAGCACCACGATGCGGTCGGCGCGGCGCACCGCCGACAGGCGGTGCGCGATCACCAGCACGGTGCGGCCGCGGCAGATCTCGGCGAGGTTGGCGTGCACCGCGCGCTCGGACTCGTAGTCGAGCGCGCTGGTCGCCTCGTCGAGGATCAGCACGTCGGGGTCGGTGACCAGCGCGCGGGCCAGCGCGAGGCGCTGGCGCTGGCCGCCGGAGAGCCACGCCCCCTGCTCGCCGACCGGGGTGTCGTAGCCGTCGGGCAGCGCGGCGATGAACTCGTGCGCGCCGGCCAGCTCGGCGGCGCGGATCACCCGCTCGAGCGGCAGCCCCGGCGCGGCCAGCGCGATGTTCTCGCGCACGCTGCGGTTGAACAGCCGCGCCTCCTGCGGCACCACGCCGATGCGCTGGCGCAGCCACTCGGGATCGAGCAGCGCGAGGTCGAGCCCGTCGACCTGCAGCCGCCCCCCGGTCGGCGCATGCAGGCGCAGCAGCAGCCGCGCCAGCGTGCTCTTGCCGGAACCGGAGCGGCCGACGATGCCGAGCACCTCGCCGGCGGCGATCTCCAGCGAGACGCCGTCGAGCACGTCCGGCCCGTCGGCGCGGTAGCGGAAGCGCAGCCGGTCGAGGGTGATGCGGCCGCGCAGCCGGGGCGGGTGCAGCCGCGGGGTGCCGTGACCGGGCTCGGCCGGGGCGTCGAGGATGTCGCCGAGCCGGCGCAGCGACAGGCCGGCCTGCTGGAACTCCTGCCAGAGCTGCACCAGGCGCAGCACCGGGCCGTTGACCCGCGCCGCGAGCAGGTTGAACGCGACCAGCTGGCCGACGCTGAGCGCGCCGTCGATCACCAGCCGCGCGCCGAGCCAGAGCACCGCGACGGTGCCGAGCCGGCTCAGCAGCGCGGCCCCCTGGCCGGCCAGGTTGCCGAGCTGGGCGGTGCGGAAGGTGCTGCCGACGTAGGCCGCCAGCTGCTCCTCCCAGCGCCGCTGCAGCTGCGGGGTCACCGCCATCCCCTTCAGCGTCTCGACCCCGGCCACGGTCTCGACCAGGAAGGCGTGGTTGTCGGCGCCGCGCTCGAGCCGCTCGGCGATGCGCCGGCGCAGCAGCGGCGTCAGCAGCAGCGACAGCGCCGCGTAGCCGGGCAGCAGCGCCAGCACCAGCAGCGTCAGCTGCGGGCTGTACAGCCACATCACGCCGAGGAACACCCCGGAGAAGGCGACGTCGAGCACCACGCTGAGCGCCGAGGAGGTGAAGAACTGGCGCACCGACTCGAGCTCGCGCACGCGCGCCACGGTGTCGCCGGCCCGCCGCGCCAGGAACCAGCCGTGCGGCAGGCGCAGCAGGTGGTGGAACAGCCGCGCGCCGAGCTCGACGTCGACCCGCGCGCAGGTGTGCGCGAACAGCCAGCCGCGCAGCCCGCCGAGCGTCGCCTCGAACAGCGCCAGCAGCAGCATGCCGACGGCGAGCACGTCGAGCGTGGTCAGGCCGCGGTGCACCAGCACCTTGTCGACCACCACCTGGAAGAACAGCGGCGTCGCCAGGCCGAGCAGCTGCAGGAACAGCGATGCCAGCAGCACCTCGCCGAGCAGGTGGCGGTAGCGGCCGAGCACCGGCAGGAACCAGCCGAAACCGAAGCCGCGTCCCGGTCCCGGCAGGCCGTGGCGGCGCGCGACCAGCAGCAGGCGGCCGTCCCAGCGGGCGCCGAACTCGGCGCGCGCGAGCAGCGTCGGCCGCTCCTGCGCCGGGTCCTGCAGCAGCACCCGCCCGCCGTCGCAGCGCGCGACCACCACCCAGCGGCCGTCGGCGCAGCGGGCCAGCGCCGGCAGCGGCGCGTCGGCCAGCCGGGTCGGGTCGCTGTCCAGCGCGGTGGAGTTCAGCCCGAGCGCGCGCAGCGCGCGCCGCAGGCCCGCCTCGTCGAGGCGCCCGTCGACGCCGAAGCGGTGGCGCAGCCGCTCGGCGTCGGCGGCGATGTCGTGCAGGCGGGCGAGCAGCACGACGCAGGCGAGACCGCTGTCGTCCATCGGTGGGGGGGCGTGCGGGCGGGTCATCGGCCTCGTCTCGAAGCGGCTGCCTGGGTACCGGGAGACCGAGTCTAGGCGGGGCGCGCGCGCCGGTCTGTCGTTGCCGCGGGCGCGGTCACGTGGGGTAAAGTCAGCACGGCGTGTCGGCCGTGTCCGACCCGCGAGGCACCGGCAAGCCGCGGCACGGAGTGGGCATGGGCAAGGAATCGGACCGCATCCCGCACGACATCGGCTGCCTGGCGACGCACCGGCTGCCGGCCACGCTGATGTCGACCGCCGGCTACCACTGCGACGTCTGGCAGTCGAACGGCTCGGTGATCCGGGCCGGCAAGCGGCGCGCGCTGAACCTGATCATCAAGCGCTGCAAGGACCCGCTGCCCTTCGTCGAGGTGCAGCTGCTGCAGCGCGACTACCGCGAGCTGAAGGAGCGGCTGGGCGCGATCGTGCCCGACGCCGCCTTCGTCGCCACCTGCATCGACGGCCACGCCAGCGTGATCGTGCTCGCCGAGGTGGTGCAGCCGTGGTTCAACATCGCCAACCCCGGCAACGAGGAGGAGGCGGTGCCGCTGCTGCGCAAGCTGCGCGCGGCGCGCGCCCAGCTGCGCACCTTCGTCGCGGCCGCGCGCGAGTGGCACGCCGAGCCGGAGGAGCGGGTGATCGACCTGTGGGGGCTCGACAACCTGGTGCTCGACCGCGATCGCAGGGTGCGCTACATCGACAGCTTCCGGGTGTTCTTCTACGGCGACATGCTGCACACGCTGGCCCACCCCGACTACGCGCTGGTCGAGCGGATCGAGCTGTCGCTGCAGCGGCTCGAGTACCTCGAGTACCTGTTGCGCGAGTGCTCGTCGCGGCGGGTGACGACGGCGAGCTGAGGCGGCGGGCGCCGGTCGCGCTGCCGGGCTGGGGTCCGACCCTCGGAGTGACTCGCGTCAGCCGCGCAGCGCGGCGGCCAGCTCCGGCACGCTCGACAGCGGCGCCGAGCAGGCGGTGCCGCGGCAGACGTAGGCGGTGAACGGGCCGTGCGCGGCCATCGCGCCGAGCGCCCCGGGCAGTGCCTGCTCCGCCGGCGGGATCACCCAGAGCAGGCCGTCGTAGGCGGCGTCGCCGAGCCGCGCGACCAGCTCCAGCGGGTCGAGGTCGCCGCGCACCACCGCCTGCGACGGCGGCGCGAGCTGCTCGGCCAGCGCCGGCAGCAGCCCGCTGTGCGCGGAGGGCGCCTGCGCCAGCAGCGGCGCGGCGGCGCGCAGCGTGCGCTCGGCGGCGGCCAGGTAGCGCGGTTCACCGAGCAGGTGGCCGAGCCGGCCGAGGGCGCGCGCGGCGACGCCGTTGCCGGTCGGCAGGGCGTCGTCGCCGAACGGCTTCGGCCGCGTGATCAGCGCCTCGTGGTCGCTGGCGGTGAAGAAGAAGCCGCCGCCCGCGGGGTCCTCGAAGCGCGCCAGCAGCGCCTCGGCCAGGGCGATGGCGAAGTCGAGGTGCTCGCGGCGCCAGGCCGCCTGCAGCAGCTCGAGGCAGGCGTCGAGGGCGAAGGCGTGGTCGTCGAGGTAGCCGTCGAGGTAGGCGCTGCCCTCCTTCCACGCGGCGCGCAGGCGGTCGCCGTGCCACTGCCGGGTGCGCAGGAACTCGACCGTCGCCGTCGCCTGGGCGACCCACTCGGGGCGCCCGAGCTGGCGGCCGGCGCGCGCCAGCCCGGCGGCGAGCAGGGCGTTCCACGCGCTCAGCACCTTGTCGTCGCGGCCCGGCGGCACGCGCCGGGCGCGCGCCGGGAACAGCGTCGCGCGCAGCCGGTCGATGAACTCCGGGTCGCTCTGGCCGTCGTCGTGGCGGTGCAGGTGCCAGCGCTCCTCGAAGTTGGGCGTGCCGTCGAGCCGGAACACCCGGGTCGCGCTGGCGAAGTCGTCCGGCTCCAGCAGCCGCTCGAGCTCGTCGCGTTCCCAGACGTAGAACCTGCCCTCGTGCCCCTCGCTGTCGGCATCCAGCGCGCTGAACCAGGCGCCGGGGGCGGCGTGCATCTCGCGCTCCAGCCAGCTGACGATGCCCTCGGCGGCGTCGAGGTGCAGCGGGTCGCCGCTGCGACGCGCCGCCTCGGCGTAGAGCGGCAGCAGCTGGGCGTTGTCGTAGAGCATCTTCTCGAAGTGCGGGATCATCCAGTTGCCGTCGACGCTGTAGCGGCAGAAGCCGCCGCCGACCAGGTCGTGGATGCCGCCGAGGGCCATCTTGCGCAGCGTGGTCAGCGCCATCTCCGCGCCGCCCGCGGCACGGCCGGGGCCGAGCAGGAAGCCGAGCAGCGGCGGCTGCGGGACCTTCGGCGCGCTGCCGAAGCCGCCGCGCTCGGCGTCGAACACGCGGGCCAGCTCGGCGCGCGCGGCGGCGAGCGGCGCGGCGTCGAGTGTGGCCTCGCCGGGCTCCGGTCCGCGCTCGATCCGCTGCAGCACGTCCGCCATCGACCCGCTCTGCTGGCGCACCGCGTCGCGCTGCTGGCGGAACACCTCGGCCACCCGCTCGAGCAGCTCGGGGAATCCCGGCAGCCCGTGGCGCGGGGTCGGCGGGAAGTAGGTGCCGGTGAAGAACGGCATCCGGTCCTGCGGGTCGAGGAACACCGTCAGCGGCCAGCCGCCGCCGCGCTGGTGCATCACCTGGTGCGCCAGCTGGTAGATCTTGTCGAGGTCGGGGCGCTCCTCGCGGTCGACCTTGATGTTGACGAACAGCCGGTTCATCACCGCCGCGGTGGCCGGGTCCGCGAACGACTCGTGCGCCATCACGTGGCACCAGTGGCAGGCCGAGTAGCCGATCGACAGCAGGATCGGCCGGTCCTCGCGCCGGGCCAGCTCGAGGGCGGCGGCGTTCCACTGCTGCCAGGCGACCGGGTTGTCCGCGTGCTGCTGCAGGTAGGGGCTCGGCGCGTCGGCGAGGGCGTTGTTCAGGGTCACTGCATGTTCCGCTGCCCAGTAAGGCACCCGACTATACGGGAGCCCACCGGGGGCGGCCAACGCGGTGCTATAGTGGCCCGGCCGCCGCGTCCGGCAACCGATCGAAGACCCTTTCCGATGCGCCCGCGTGACCTGCTGACCTGGACCCTGTACGGCCTGCTGCGCCTGCTCTTCCGCCTGCCCTGGCGCTGGCGGCTGGCGCTCGGGCGCGGCCTCGGTGGCCTCCTCCACCGCGTGCTCCGCGGTCCGCGGCACACCGCCCGGGTCAACCTGCGGCTGGTCCACCCGGAACTGGACCCGCAGGCGATCGAGGCGCTGGTGAAGCGTCATTTCCGCGAGCTGGGGATGGCCGTGTTCGAGCTCACCGAGGCCTGGTGGGCCGACAGCCGGGAACTCGAGGCGATGGTCGATTTCGACGGCCTCGAGCACCTCGAGGCGGCGCGCGCCAGCGGCCGAGGGGTGCTGCTGCTGACCCCGCACCTGACCAACCTCGAGCTCGGTGCGCGCTTCGTCGCGCTGCGCCTGCCGTTCGTGATCAACTTCAAGCCGGACAAGGACCCGCTGGTCGACCGCCTGATCCGTGGCAACCGCGCCAGGGTGCTGCCGCAGCAGGTCCCGGCCGACGACGTGCGCGGCATGCTGCGGGCGCTGCAGGAGGGCCGGGCGATGTGGTACGCGCCGGACATCGACTACAAGGGCCAGGGCCGCTTGTTCGTCGATTTCCTCGGGGTGCCGGCGTCGATGGCCCCGCAAGCGGCGAAGATCGCCGCGCGCGGTGACGCGCTGGTGCTGCCGTACATGCCGCTGCGCCGGCCCGATGGACGCTACACGCTGCTGATCGAGCCGCCGCTGAGCGGGTTCCCGAGCGGGGATGCCGGGACCGACACGCGGCGTCTCGGCGCGGCGCTCGAGGGGCTGGTGCGGCGCCGCCCC